>CALGGR010000211.1 GCA_937915755.1 uncultured Fretibacterium sp.
GCTCCAAAGAACGATTCTTCCGGTTGTATGCGCTGCTTCGCTCAATCTTATAGTGGTCCATGATTGTTGCAAGACTTGACTTGCATTCTTTGCCAGACATATAGAACACGTCCAGCACATACCGCTCATCGTCCGTCAGTTGATCCCATGCAGGCTTGAACCAATCCATGTACTCAACTGCTTGCCTATACCGCTCCTGAAGCACATCAATCTCTGCGATGCCAGAGAGAAGGCTGTTCTCCCTGCTTCGAGGGTCATGCGTGTTGGGCATTCCGTCCAGTGTTGGTGAAGTGGCTCCGCCCATCCTTTCGCGTACCTTCTGAATGTCCTCAGCCGTATGTTTGACGATGAAGTTCATCGCATTGAACGCTCCTATCGCATCCATTGTTGCCTGACGCTTATCCAAAAAACTCCAGCTAACGTGCATGAATAATAACCTCCTAGTAATATTTATTGACGTATTCCTTTAGCTTCCTGTTGAGATAATCCGGATTCAGGTTTGTCAGCCTTCCGAACTCATCTGAGTACAGGAACCGTTCTCCCGCTCTAACGCCCCTAGCCGCCAGTTTGTCATCAGGATTCCGCTTTTGGCGTATCAGTGCGTTTTTGTATTTCTCCACAACTTCTAGAATCGCTGCGTTTGCAATGTCCTCAGCTACATCTGCTATGTCCTCAAACAATATTTCACCGCCTCCATCAACGTGTCTTGAGTTACCTCTTTACGATTCAGAGCACTCAAAATCTGCTCGTCAATCGTCCCCTTAGCTATGATGTGCATAATCACAACCGTATTGGACTTCTGACCCTGCCGCCATATACGAGCATTCGTCTGGATATACAGCTCCAAAGACCAAGTTAAGCCATACCACACCAAAGTACTGCCGCCAACTTGGAGATTTATCCCATGACCGGCACTCGCAGGGTGTATCAGACCTACAGCAAGCTCTCCCCTGTTCCATCTGTCTATAGCCTCTTGCGTAGTGATCCTTGCATAACTGACTCCAAGAGCCTTAAGCCGCTTCTCTATCCTCTCCAAATCATGTTTGAACCAGTAAGCAACTAGGAGGGATTTACCGCACTGTGCCTCAATGATGTCTTCAAGAGCATCGAGCTTTCTTGTATGGATATTCACGACATCGCCATTGTCGTCATAGACCGCACCATTCGCCATCTGGCATAGTTTTACACTAAGGGCTGCTGCGTTAGCGGCCGTTATTTCCTCAAGCACGTACTCTTTCTTCAGCGTGTCATATGCTTCCCATTCAGGGGCTGATAGATGAACCTCATATGGAACAGAGATAAGTTCAGGCATTCTCAAAAGGTCTGTACATCTCATCGAGATAGTCATGTCGCGGATTCGGTCATATATCCTCTCCTCCGCTCCTGGAAGGGGTTTGTAGCTATACACGATAACGCCGTTCGTCTTGTCCGGTACGAAGTACGCCTCTCGGTACTGTCCGATGAACCTTCCGAGCCTCTTGCCGAAATCAAGTACTCTGTACTCAGCCCATAAGTCCATCAAGCCGTTACTGCTCGGTGTACCTGTCAGGCCGACAATCCGTCTTACCTTTGGCCGGACCTGCATCAGAGCCTTGAATCTCTTAGCTCGATGATTCTTAAACGATGACAGCTCGTCAAGTACTACCATGTCCCATTTCCATTCAACGCTGTCAACGAGCCACGGAATCACATCCCTGTTGATAATGTACACATCAGCGTCCCTCTCCAAGGCCTTCTTACGTTCTGGAGCACTGCCTACTGCAATTGAGTACCTCAAACCTCTCAAGTGATCCCACTTCTCAATCTCATCAGCCCAGACCCGTGCTACGCGAATTGGACATATCACAAGAACCTTGCCCCCTATAGCCTTGATAGCTGTCAAAGCTATGACCGTTTTACCGCAACCGCAATCCAGTAATATCGCTGCTTGCTTGTGCCCCACTATGAAGTCAGCCGCAAATTTCTGGTATTCATGTAATTGCATTTATTCCCTCCTTACTATCTAGCACATACACATCAAAGCCCAAAGCCCTCAGCTCCTCATGACGTTTTAGCTGTAAGGGCCTTGGCTTTGCACCAGGTCTTTTCGTCTCAACAAAAAACATTCGTCCTCCAGGTAGAAGGCAGAGCCTATCGGGTACACCCTGCCATCCTGGACTTACAAACTTGAGACATAGACCGCCTAAACTTCTTATTTTTCTAATGAGTACTTGTTCTACCTCTCGCTCTAAAATCATCATCGTGAACCATAAACATGAAGTCCCCGTTTGAACGATAGCGATACTTCTCAGGTAAGAAGCATAGCTTGATCGATTCAGGGAAAGAAAATTCTGTCGCCAAAGTAGTAAACACACCAGTTACCGTATCCCTGCTCCCGTAGGGCATAGAGACACAGATTATCTTCCCACTCTCCAGCTTCCACAGAGCCGCATGGTCGAAGAAGCACCGACGTGTAAGACGCGAGAAATATTCTCGTTCTGCAAAACAAGTATGTGAAGGTCTGGCGGATGAACCTTTCTGAAGTAAGTCCAAGAAATACTTTGCGCTCACTGTAGGGGTTCCGAGAGCATAGCCATTCACTTGAAAGTCATTACAAAACGTACTTAGCTTCTCAACGTTCCATCCGAATTGCGTTACATTATTGAAAAACCACATACTTAATCGCCGAAATTTCATTTTTCACCTCATCATTAGACAGGTCTCAATTTCTGCCTGTCTAGTACTAAAAGGCAGTATTAATAAGGTTTTATACCATTTATTAGACAGCTAAATATCGTTTTCTATTAATACCAAATACGCGTATACGCGTATACGCGCGCCCACGATACTTATTTTTTACATTTATTTATATAGGGATATGTCTAGTTGTCTAATACTTGGATAAAGCCTTGTGTTATCTACAAAAAGTAGTTAGACAGTGTGTTTAGACAGGTATTACGCCTGTCTAAAATACACCCGCTGCTGTCCATAAATCGGTATAGATACTCGATCTTTGGTTCTTTTCCACTCTTCGATTCTTGCCATAATGCTAGAAATCATGTACGAATCAGTGGGTCTTAAGGATTCTTTAGTATTTCCGAAGCATTCGCACCATATCTCAATGTTCGATACGGTTTTCCGCTTCACAGTCCCCTTTACCCCCGATATGTCATCGCCGCGGAGATACTCTCTGCGTGAAAATAAGTCCATCCGATCCCAATTTTCCGGCAGAAGCGTTTCAAGGTACATCCGAACGATTCCCTCTCGCTCATCATGCTCCATAGCATCAGCCTGTGCGCGTTTGGCCTGCTCTTCTAATTCGGCGGGAAGATATAGGGTCTCTTCCCTAAAAGTAAGAACTTCAGCCCAAATCTGGTTGACTTCATCCTGCGCCAAGTCCCACACTCGTTTTTTTCCTGCTCCTGGTGTGGTAACAACCCAATATCTCCGGTTTCCAGTAATATCTCTCAAGAACCCGCTCTCATTATTAGTGGTCCCAAAGAAGATACACTGTCTGGGATGAGAAGTTACCCTTCGCGCGAAAGCCGCTCGATACTTATCATCTTGGCGTGATATGAATCCTTTGACCTTTTCTAGGTCTGCCTTCTTCATACCAGCCATTTCTCCGATTTCGAGTATCCAATATCCCTGTAGTTTCTCTGCCGCTGTCTTGCTGTCCATATCAGAAAGGGTCAGACTATCAGAGAACCACTGCATCCCCAACCTAGCAATCAATGTACTCTTGCCGATACCCTGAGGACCGTTCAGCACCAACATTGCGTCGAACTTAATTCCTGGATTCTCAATTCTAGCAATCGCTGCACAGAGCGTCTTTCGGGTTACTGCCCGTACATATGGACTGTCCGTAGCTCCCAAGTAGTCAATCAACAGCGCGTCCACCCTTGGCACTCCATCCCAAGGAGGCAATGTCTTCAAGAAGTCCTTTATCGGGTGATAGCTCCTGTCATCTGCAAACTTCGTGACTGCTATCTCATAGTTTCGAGCTGAGAAGGTACCATAGTTCTGATCGACGTACCAGATAAGTTGCGCATCTTCCACGTCCCTCCAGAAGCGCGGTATCTTTCCGCCCCACGGAACCTCACCGGTTATCTCCATACCGTCGGCCAACTGGTTGAATACTATATTCTTCATAAACCTGTCATTCGCCATTATCAAGCCGAGATTTCTGAGGTCATTAACTAGGTCCCCTCTCTTATCCCGTTTGAGATTATTCAGCCAGTCATCTTCCTCCTTGAATGCTTCCCTTGCTTCTTCCTGCTTCTCCTCTAGGAGCTGCCGGTTCACTTCAGGAAGCCCTGAAGCCCATTCCGCCATCTTCTCGAAAGACTTCTCTTCGTCTTGGAACAGGTGCAGCCTGATAATGTCAAAAGCATTGGCCTCCTCATGGTACGCGGGATCTGTCGCATGAGTTGAATACGCCCATTTGTCATCGTAGATCAGAACTCCTGGACTGCCTGTTCCTGGTATATACCGATAACGGTCTGGACTAACAGGTTCGTAGACATCACTCAGATACCGGTCGATGGCATTCTGAACAGTCCCCATAGCTCTACAGAATGTACCGACAATCCCAGTCTTCGTTAGTGGGTCTTCGACCTTTTTCCCAGTCCTTTCGTGTAGAGGCCGCTCTTTGACCGTAATCGGTAATGACGCTGAGTCCTTCCAATTGGGATACTTCGCCAAGAACGCGTCGGGGTCAAAGAGCGCGCCTTCAACTTCCTCAAAGATGTATTCTCCATCTCTTGGTACCGTTGGCCAGAACATGAGCTGACATGGAATGAACGAGCATGGGTCAAATTGGTTTATTCCTAGCTCCGCCGCATACAG
>CALGGR010000212.1 GCA_937915755.1 uncultured Fretibacterium sp.
GACGTAAGACGGAAACAGAAATGTTGCAACGCTGACCTCGTTGAATTAGGAAGCCCCCGCTTCTATAAGCGGGGGTAGTTCACTACAGGTTAATTTGACTTTTCAAACTTTACGTGTTTTAATTACCCAACAAATAATCTCAATCATAAGGAGATGTCATGCCATGAAAAGGGCAAATATCTTAATGTTTTTGCTGACTCTGATGCTGATTACAAGCGTTAGTGTCGGCCATGCTGCGGACTACGTGTATGTTACTACAAACATGACGTGGGCAGAATTTTACGCTGGAGAACTTGGGGCGGTTAAAGCTTCGGATTTAGCGGTGAGCTACGATGCTGTATCAACGGCAACTCAACGCTTCATCAACAGATTCGAGGGTTTCATGTCCGAAGTCTCAGGGGACGGAACAGTGTTTGACGGGGTGAAGAATGTTCAGGTGCGAATGACAGAGGACGTCTATGGCGCACTTTCCGACAAGTCGCGCTTCTCCAACCCAATCAACGGGATTTTCAGCGAGTACAAGGAGATGGACGCTTCGGGGAATTTCGGGGCAATGATGACCGAAACGATTGACGCGAACGCAAAACTTCCCGACCTGAAACTCTCAATGACGGGCGGAAAATCGCAGGGACACGGCAACTACCGAATAACGATCAGCGGGCTGAACTACGCGAGCCTCGATGTTGACTTGGGAACTAGCAACGACAGGTTCCTGGGCGCAAAACTTGAGACTACTGACGGGAATGTGTATGGCCTTAAGCCTTTGCACAACCTCTGGATTCGCGGGAACATGGCCGAGCAGATTGGCTTCTGCGTTGAGGACTTCGCCGAACGCAACGGGACTCACCTTTCATACGCGCACACAGCAAGCCTTCCGGGAAAGACAATCAGCAAAGTAACGTACATGCTCAAGGACCAGCCGGACATAGAGATAACCTGCGACCTCCCCGTGAAGCTGTGGAGCAACGGCGCAATAACAGTGTCAGGAGATGTGAAGCCCGGTACAGATGCAATAGTTTATTTCACCTCAAGCGACATTCCCGCAGGATCATCGTACAACCTCGCATCAGTCGCAAAAGTCGAAGGCAGAACGTCTACCCCTCTCACTTCCGGGATGGACTATCTTGCTTCCGATGGTGCGCTGATATTCCGGAAACTTGAGCCAGGTTCATACACAGCCACATTTACGGATGATAATTACGTTGACATCACCGCGAGCTTTTCAGCCTACGCATTCGCAACAACTGATATGACTTGGGCGGAGTTCTATGCAGGTGAGCTTGGGAAAACTTCGGCCGACCTTCTCGCAGAAGGACTTGATGCAGTGAGTTCGCCGACAGCAAGAATCGCCGGAAGAATGTCTCAGCTTACCAGCGAGTCCAATGACATCGGCGGAAGGGATATTACGGGTGTCAAGGCTGTTCAGGTTCGCTTTGACGGCACAGCATACGAAGCACTCAGCAATGACTCACGCTTCACGTTCACTGATGAGGCATTCGCGCAGTACAAGCCCGTGGACTCTGACGGCTCATTCGGCGCAATGGTCAGCGAGACTCAGACGATGGCAAGTGCTGACGTAACACTCTCAAGCGGTGCAAGCGCAACATGGGGAAGCTACGTTCTCAACATTACGGGGCTTGAGGGACTGGTGCTTTCCAGCGGGGACGAGAATTACTATCTCGGTGCAGTTCTTGAGACTTCAGACGGTGAAAAGTACGGTCTCAGGCACAACACAAACCTCTGGTTCAACGCCGGCACAGTCGCAATCACAGTCAACGACAAGTACGTTGAGCCTCACGGAGTAACGAGGGATTACGCCTGCACGAAAGGGCTTGAGGGTGCGACAGTTACAAAGATTACGTTCCTCGTCAAGAACCAGCCAAGCGCGGCCGTGAATTGCTCGGTCTACCTCAAGAAGATGACTGATGCAACAGTCTCGACAGTCTCAGCCGACATCAAAACAGGCGTAAATGTTCCCATCTCGTTCACGTTCGGGAATCTTCCTGAAGGCGTTTCGTACACACTGAAGGCTCTCTATTCAGGTACAGGACGCGGGCGCACTCTAATCACCGATTACACCTATGCGGACAACAAGCTGACTGTCAACGGCACGCTTCCTGCAGGACGCTATCAGGCTGTATTCGGGACGGACGATTACGCGGATATAGCTGTCATTTTCACCGTTGAGGACATCTACCACTACGCCTCAACGAACATGACATGGGCGGAGTTCTATGCTGGTGAAACAGGCGGGACTTCGGCGGATCTGTATGCGGCGGGACTTGACGCAATATCTTCACCCACAGCGAGAGTCGCAAACAGATTCACTCAGCTTACCAGCGAGTCCAACGACAAGGGCGGAAGGGACATCACAGGAGTCAAAGCTGTCCACGTTAGAATGGGCGAGGCTGTCTACAATGCAGTGAGCAACGATTCACGCTACACGTTCAGCGATGAGGCTTTCAGTGAGTACAAGGACGTTAACGCTGACGGATCGTTCGGGAAAATGGCAACTGAGACTCACGTTCAAGAGGGCGCAAGTGTAACACTCACATCACCCGGGACTTGGGGCGATTACCAGCTCTCAGTCTCAAGCATTGACGTTAAAGTCTCAAGCGGCGACGATTACTATTATCTCGGTGCACTCGTTGAGACATCGGACGGCAAAGTCTACGGCATGAGGCACAATAATAACCTCTGGTCCAACGCTAAGGACCTCGCGATTTCAACCGCTGAATTTGTCGAGCCTCACGGTGTTTCACGGAGCTATGCTTACACGTCGGACATGGAGGGCAAGACCATCACCAAAATCATCTACATGCTCAAAGATTTACCGGACGAAGTTGTGAGCTGCGAAGTTTTCCTGAAGCTTAAGACAAGCGCAAGTGTCGCTCCGAAGTATGAAGACGGCTGGCACGCATTCCTCACGACGGGTGAAGCATTGTCGGCTGATCTCGTTTTCAGCAATGTGCCATCAAGCGCAGATTACTCGCTCTCAGGCGTAACTTTCGGAACAGGAAGAAACAGGCAGAACGTAACCGCCTACACGTACTCCAACGGTGTACTTACTTTCACGGCGGCACCTTCACCGGGAACTTACACAGCGACGTTCACGGACAAGACCTACGCGAATATAGCGGCGACAATAAATATCTTCACCGTCAACGCTACCGGCAAGGTAATTTCTGACGACAAGAACGCTGCAGGCATAAGCTTCATGCTGACACCTTCGGGAGTCATAGACTCTGTCGACAAAGACATGGCCGACAACAAATTTGTCCCGGCTTCAGAGTACACAGACATCAGCGCGAATGCTACGGTGAATTACACTGCGGGTTATCACGAAATCGCAGGCTCAGGCTTCAGCTTCGACATAACGCTCAAGGATGTACCTTCAGGCTTCATGGGAATATCAGGCTTCGGGAAAATGGCTCACTTAACCCCCGAAAACTGCGATGAGCTTTACCCATCAATCTACAGTGCCGTCAACGCAATGCCAACAGGCCCGAGTGGTTACAAGGAAGTCTCAAGCATGACCGCATTGAAGCCTCTAGGAATCCGCGCAATAGCTTTACAGCCTGACGGATCAATACGCGATGTCTCGGAGTTCACGGGGGCAGGGGTAATGATTCTCAGCTCATCCGACATCATGGTCTACTATGGCACGATGATGGCAGACTGTGTTTCGTCTGATATTACGGAGGGCGAGCATATGCTTTCACCTGAGGGCGAGAACATTATTGCTGACGGGAAAGCTGACGGCCATGTAAGCGGCGTTATGTATCTCGAAATCATGCAGTCGGCAATAGAGCTTCTTGACGAGGCATCGAACCCGGCAGAAATACAGTTCGACACTCTCCCGGCAGGCTTCATTGAGCAGGCTGACAGGAACGTTGAGGCAAAGGGAATAACGTGGGTTGACGAACGCAATGCAATTTCCGGCGGTTCTTCAGCGTTTGTTACCGGGAAGGCTAATCAGGTTCCGGGCAACAGCGGCTACACTTTCACGATTCCTTACGACAGGAGCAGCATACCTTCGGGACACACTGCGGCTCTGGGCTTCGAGCGTTCATTCTTCTTCACGAGGTCGAATCTCGGTGAATCCGGATATAACTCGCTTGTTTCGGCAATGTCGTCAATGACAAAGATTCCCGGCTACGACTGGGTAATGCCAAAAGCGTCGGAGCTTCACGCACTCGGTCTTGCTGTTGTTGCTGAATACACTGACGGGACATCACGTGATGTTACGGGTGAGAGCAGCATAGGGCTTCTCGCTTCAGGGAACAGCGTGATGATGCAGTACGGTGCAATAGCTCTTGACCGCGCTGTAACGGCGAATGAGGGCGAGCTTCTGGACATGGTCATGGAGTCTACCCCGTTAATCAGCGATGGACTTGCTGACGGGAAAATCACTGTAACGTGGTACATCACACGCACAGCAAGCGGCGGCAAAGGCAACGTATCACCTGATGCTCCGGTAAATCCAGTAAGCCCTGACAATCCCGTCAACCCGGACAACCCTGGAACATACAATGCTCCGACGACTCAGCCAGGCAATGCGTCATCAACATTCTCAAACGGCGCGAAGAATGCAGTTTCTGGTCAGGAAATTATCGTTCAAAGCGCGGAAGGCACTTACCTTTACACCAAAAATTATATCGCGCAAGATGACGGCGTAACGCTCACTCCGGGATACAGCGAGGCAAGTTATGATGGCGATAAGAACAGAGGCTTCAAAATTATTGACGCCTCCAATGTCTACAAAGCGTCGGAGACTTTTGCTGTCACGGGCGACGTAAACAATAACTACATCATCGGCAGTTCATTGGGTGGCGCACTCTACGGCGCAACGGGCAACGATACCCTCAAAGGCGGCACAGGTGCCGATACCTTCCGCTACACCGTCGGCAAAGACGTTATCGAAGACTATCGCGCCAGCGGTGACGACGTTGTTAATGTTCAGGCTTCACTTATCGCTAGTGCGAAGTACGACAAGGACAATAACTTAGTCTTCACAATCGATAAGAATAGATCGCTGGCTTTCGCTCCCGTTAATAACCAACAGGTTAGTAGGATTGCGCTTAGCGACGCAGGTTCACTTTCGGCGGACGGTGTTATCAAGGATAGTACTTTGACACTTTTTAAAAACGTTAAAGGCAGTGTCTCCGTTAGTTCTGATTTTGCTAATATTAACGCCGAGAAGATAACGAAGAATGCCGTAACGTTGGTTGGCGGTGAAAATGAGGGCGTGTTCACTTTCGGG
>CALGGR010000213.1 GCA_937915755.1 uncultured Fretibacterium sp.
GAAGCTATATTCCCAGAAGCGACAACCATAGGATATTATGTTTTCTCTGGGTGCACTTCTTTAGCTAAAGTAACGTTTCCAAAAATAACAACTGTAAGCCAATATGTTTTCTCTGGATGCGCTTCACTCTCTATAGTATCATTTCCTAAAGCGACAACCATAACAAGCTGGGCATTCCAAAACTGCTCTTCTCTAACTGAAGCTATATTCCCAGAAGCGACAACTATAGGAAGTAACGCATTCCGGAACTGCACTTCTTTAACAGAAGCTATATTCCCAGAAGCGACAACTATAGGAAGTAACGCATTCCAAAACTGCGCTTCTCTAACTGAGGCTATATTTCCTGAAGTTACCGAAATAGGCGAATCCGAGTTCTTTGGATGCACTTCTCTATCCGAAGCTACATTTTTAAAATTACAAAGCGTACCGTATTGGTGCTTTAATGGAAAATCTCGGTTAACAAAAATATCATTTCCAGAAGCAAGAACTATAGGCGATTATGCTTTCTATGGATGCACTTCTTTAACTGAGGCTATATTCCCTAAAGCTGCAACTATATCTTTCGACGCTTTCCGGAACTGCGAATCGCTCTCTATCGCGTCATTTCCTGAAGCGACAACCATAGGAAGTAGCGCTTTCCAAAACTGCGGTTCTTTGACCGAAGTCTCATTCCCAGAAGTGACAACTATAGGCTCCTATGCTTTCTATAACTGCGCATCGATCTCTATAGCATCATTCCCTAAGGTGACAGGCATATATGAAAGTGCTTTCGCTGGCTGCGCTTCTCTAACTGAAGCTATATTTCCTGAAGCAACATATTTAGGATACTATACTTTCTCCGGGTGTACATCGCTCTCTATAGCATCGTTTCCTAAGGTTACGACAATATCGTTCTTTAGTAAACTAAACAACGTGTTTAATGGCTGCAGCTTGTTGACTGAAGTTACGTTTTTGGAGTTGACTAAAATACCAAGAGGACCGTTTAGTGGAAAACCTCGGTTAACAAAAATATCATTCCCTAAAGCAACAACCATAAACAACTTCGCTTTCCAAAGCTGCACTTCTTTAACAGAAGCTATATTCCCAGAAGTTACTGCAATAGGGGACGATGCTTTTGCTGGTTGCAAATCACTCTACATAGCGTCGTTTCCAAAAGTTACGACTATAACAAGCTGGGCATTCCAAAACTGCTCTTCTCTAACTGAAGCGCATTTCCCAAATGTTACGGCAATAGGCTATGGTGCTTTCTCTGGGTGCACATCGCTCTCTGTAGTATCATTTCTGAAAATTACGACTATAGAAAACTATGCTTTCCAGAATTGCACTTCTCTAACGGAAGCTGCATTCCCTGAAATTACTACAATAGGGTATAGCGCTTTTTCTGGTTGCACTAATCTTAGTAGACTTAATTTAAGTCCTAACGCAAATTTATCACAAGGGGATCTTCCTTCGCATACGGACTATTACCTTATTGGGAGTACGCCAACAGGCATAGGAGGCACTTGGCCATCCACTATTACGTTCCACGTAAAATCGTCTCTTTACGCAGCGCAAGTACGAAACATGGCTGAGCATAGGACGTGGTATAGACTTGTCATAGATGACGACTTTGACGAAGCAGAATCAGAATCAGAAGGAGAGGAGGAGGCTTTGGATGGAGCAGGAGAAAGCTGATCTAGTAATAAACAAACTTAAAGCCCTCTCTGATTCCGTGCGTGACGAGACTGGGCTAGTTGAAGAGCACGACATCGACAGTATACCATCAGAAGTTACTAATATTAAACTGCAAACAATAGACGTATATTTAGACGTGCATAAGGACAACTACGTTCAAGCAGCGAAGACTATAAGGTTCAATAATTTCGATACGTCTAACTTCGACACTACAGCTGGGATGTTTGAAGGATACCTTAGACTTACGAATCTTACAGCCGACTACTTTGACACCAGTAACGTTCTTAACATGTCTCGAATGTTTAAGCACTGCATCGTTCTGGTCGATCTATATTTTAATAACTACAGACACTTTACGACAAAGAACGTACAGTCATTCCAGGAGATGTTCTCTGAGTGCAGGAGCCTAAAGAACCTTGATATGACTGTGTTTAACACAAGTAAAGTCAGGGATATGTCGTATATGTTTAATGGCTGCAGCTCTCTTGAAGGCACATCTTTTGCAAGCTTTGACACGAGCAAAGTCGTTACGTTTGATCATATGTTCAACGGTTGTTCTAAATACGTCTACTATGAACTTATATATTTTAACACAAAGTCTGCTATGAACATGGCGTATATGTTTACTGGCTCGTCAAATGCTGAAGGATTCGACCTTGATCTGTTCGAGACGAAGCTTGTGACGAACATGCAGTATATGTTCAGTGGCTGCAGTAAGGTCGAGGAGCTGGATCTGACGTCCTTTGAGACTCCATCGATCATGCTTGTAGACCACATGTTCTATGGCTGCAGCAAACTGAAGACGCTTCTCCTTCCTAACTTTACAATAGAAGGCGTACAGAATACCCAGTACATGTTTGCTAATTGTTCGTCTTTAACTACGCTTGAGATTCCAGAGATACATGGTGAAAATCTAGAAGATACCCAGTACATGTTCGCGAATTGCTCTTCTATGAAGACTCTTGATCTAACGTCTCTCGATGGAGAAAAGTTAATAGTTACTGCTCATATGTTCGAAGGTTGTACGTCTATGACCGAGCTCCTGATTCCAAACATGAATACAGAAAACGTCATAGACATGCGTTACATGTTTAACAACTGTTCATCTCTAATAAACCTTGATTTAACATCATTTGACACATACGGCACAACCATGATGCGGTGCATGTTCAGGAACTGTAAGAAACTTCAAAATCTGGACATAAGCACGTTCGATACGTCGCTCACCGTTGATATGGCTGGCCTCTTCTATAATTGCAACGAAACCACAACGCTTGACCATAAGCCGCTTGACCTGTCCTGTGCGTATACTGTAGCGTGCATGTATAAGAACTGCCTTAAGCTTGCAAGCGTTGATATGAGCGAAACCAAGCCTGCAGATCTATTTCTTGATGCATATGCTATGTTCAAGAACTGTCTTGCGCTTACTACTGTGATTCTCCCAAGCATAATTCGCGTATACAACATGTGCGGTATGTTCGATGAGTGCCGGTCTCTTTTGACAGTTGACTTGACCCCTCTTGATTCATCGCAGGCTACGGACTTCGCTGTGGTTTTCTATAATAATAATCATATAAACAATATCGGCGGGATCGATACGCTTGACACAAGTAAAGTCACGCGAATGACTTGGATGTTCTATAATTGTATCGCTCTGACGCACATAGATATTTCTTCGTTTAATCTAGCGGTCCTTACGACAATGCATGAGATGTTCAAAGGTTGCACAGCATTAACGGACGTTCAGCTTAACTTTGAAACACTTCCTCCAAAGCTTACGAACTGTACTGGGATGTTCATGAACTGTACGTCGCTTCAAAATGTGGATATTTCAAGGCTTGCTACACCAACTCTTACGACTATGTGCAGTATGTTCGACGGGTGCAGCAGCCTTAGATCCATGGATCTTTCCGCGTTTAACTTTAATACCGTCAGAAACATCCAATTTTTCTTTTATAATTGCGAAAGCCTTACAAGCGTCACTATGCCAGTAGTAGCAAACAGCGAGATAAACGCGTGGTCTTTATTTGACGGATGCACGTCTCTTCCGAGTATTGACCTCTCTCAGTGTGATATAAGACTCGCCGTGGGAATGTTCAATAAGTGTTACGCGCTTTCTGATATTACGTTCTATCCTACCACAAGGTGCAATGCCCATGTGACGTGTCTGTTTTACAAATGTCGTTCAATTACTGGCGTCTTTGACCTTACTATGTTTAACACCAGTAACGTAGTGAACATGGATGGGATGTTTGCTGAGTGCTCAGGTATTACTGGGATAGACGTCTCCAGTTTTAACACGAGCAACGTTCAATATTTAGCTTGCATATTCAAAAACTGCTCAAGCCTTGAAACGATTGATCTTACGAACTGGAGCTTCGCTAAAGTTGTGTCTATGGGTGGCATGTTCTGGGGATGTCATAGCCTTGAAGAGATAACCTTCCCAGATGCGCCGATGTTTAACATGAATAGCGTAAACTCCGGCGGTAGAACGGACAGAGCGTACTCATATTACACTCAGAACAAAAGCGCTTCGGTAGATCATGGATTCGGATATAGTCACGCAGATCCGTATGGCGATGGGATCTTTGGAAACGATGACAATATCGTTGGAGGAAAGCCAGGCATCTACTATAGAGATTTTCAGGCGGATAAGACAGGTCTTTCATTTAACCAGAACAACCTGTCGCATATGTTCGACGGGTGCTATATTCTTAAGGAGATAGACGTCCACAACTTTACGACGCGATATGTCAAGACCATGGCGTATATGTTCAACGACTGTAGGACGCTTAAGTATATCGATTTAAGAGTGTTTAATACAGCATCTGTTCTCGATATGAATCATATGTTCGCTGACTGCTGGAGTCTTGAAGAGATCGAGATTAAGACCGAAACAGTGCAGGCTATAACTACGCAGTTCACGGTTCCTGTATGTACTGATTTCTCATATATGTTCGCTAATTGCTATTCTATGAAGCAGCTAGTCCTTGACTGTTTCCTTACAACACTTGGCCAAAACTACGCGCACATGTTCCATAACTGCACAGCTATTACCAAAATCAAAATCGATAGTTTCAACATGATCCAAGCTCTTGACATCTCTTATATGTTCACCAATTGCTATAATCTTAAATTCCTTGATCTTTCCCAGTTTGCAACGAGACGCGTTACTAACATGGGGCATATATTTGACGGTCTTGGGGTAAACGTTAAGAAGTGCTACGGCGTAAGAGTGTTCGTCCCGCAAGGGTTCTTAATCTCTAACGCCAACATAGCAAAAGAGATAGAGAAGATACCGTTCTATTACCCAGGCCGAATCTCTGAGTCAAACGTCATTAACGGAAGCGATATATTTACAGGCGTTGACGTTTACACTGATATTTTAGAGAAGAACGTATCGAGACAAAACTGGGGGACAAGAGACGAGAACTTCCGATTCCATTGGGGATACGATTACGCAAACTTCGTAAACCTAAGAGAAGGCAACATGATTATGCAGAGGTGCTACACTGGCAAGATCAAGCATACTCAGGAAGTCTTTGCGCCTCAGTATTCTGGCGAGTATAAGGAATGGAAAGATTTCGATATGGGCCATAGATACAAGAGAATAACAAGCAAATTCTATAAAGGCGCTGCTAATGCAAGTGCACTAGGCGGCTCATCTGATTAAGGAGATAACACATGATTCTTAGACAAGGAACGATGCATCATCAGTTAAAAGAGGCGGGGTTTGTGCTTACAACATACGAAATGACGATGACAAACGGAATGCCGCTTACTACATATGCGTATCCTTTATTTGAGTTCTATAATCTCGACACTGGGCAGTATATGCAGTATTTCCTTCAGTGGGATAATCCGTGGGTCTCAAACCCTGATTCGTTCCAGTACGGAGACCATTATCTATATTTGGTTGGCGGCGTTGGATCAACTATCGGAGGCGTTCTTGATGTTCCGCCTGCATTTGAGTACGTAGTATATGACCCCGATAGCGAGTTCTGCGGTCAGTATAATCCTGAGAGAACACCAGGCATCAGGCTTGACACATATTTCAATGACAGCCAGGTTAAAGAAGAGGACGGCACGTGGATTTTTAAGTGCGATGATTTCTTCTTTACGAACTCGACAAAGGGCGGACTTGTGTTGATCCCGACAAGAAACGGATCGTTTATTACAATTGAGAACGACGGCACAATCACAGCCTACGAGAACAATGCTAAATATTTTGGTACAACGATTACTCCCGCAGCGGTTCCTAAAGACAGCATTACGGAGGATGACCTTTGTGTCTTCAGCGGAACGTCGTTTATCAGGGACAATATCTTCTATAATTCCGACGTCCTTTATACGTCCTCGTTTGATGTCGAAGAGGAAAGATATTTGTTCGCCAAAGAGGTGATCGTCGGAAATCAGAAGTTCATCCATTGTACGCAGAACATCTGGCTTAACGAAGGCCCCGTTGAGATGATTGGGTACAAGAGCTTCCTTCGTCCTGAGAAACAGAGACTCTATGCCCAGGAGGAGGTCCCGAAGAATCTTGCGGACGTGAAGCTTGACTACGACGAGATCACCTCATGGAAGGCATCTGCGAACGATACAAACGCTGAGGACGACATGAACGACCTCTTCGATAAAGTAGAGGCAATCTATAACGCCTGCTCTGAGAATTATGACATAGTCGTGGATCCCAATAGCGCTCTTGGTTCTGTTACACAGGCAACCGATGAGTCGTTTGAACAGGTCTCAAGAGCCGATGGGTACCTTGACGACGCTAGAGAGCTCGCGGACGACTGGGATCTCGTGCTTGTCGAGGTTACAACAGCTAGAAGCCTTGCGCCGTCTAATGCGGAGACAGCCGAGAACTACGCTAGTGCTGCTGAAGAGTGGAATGAGGTTGCGCAGGCTACAGAGACCACCGCAAAGAGAGCGCTTGAAATCATCGAGGAGATCGCTGAACACACAAGCGAAGCCAGAATTGCGGCGAACCTGTGCGCTCTGCAGTCAGACGCTTCTGAGGCTGAGGAGATTTCCTATAGGAAGGCTCTTGATATCATTGAAAAGTCTAGTCTATATTTGAAGAACGCTAAAGAAGCTGCTGAAGAGGTTGAGGATCTCGCGAGGACTCTGGCGCTTACCATTGAGGCCGAGGAGCCTGAGCCCGCAACAGATCCTGAAGATCCGACAACAGATCCTGAAGACCCCACAACGGATCCTGAAGACCCGACAACAGATCCTGAGGAGAACCCTGAAGAAAACCCTGAGGAGACACCGTGAGACTGATTGGAGGGTAGCATGTTAAGCATTAGCGGATCTACTATAACCCTCACAAGAGGAGATAGTGCGCATATCAAAGTCCCAATTCTTGAAAGCGATGGGATCACTCCATATTTGGTTCAGGAAGGCGACGAGGTCCGAATACAGGTTCGAGTAGGGAGAGTTAAGGATGCCAATGCTCCGGCTTTAGTGTTTGAGGGCGACATTAGCATCGAAGAGGGCGTTCCGGTTTGGACGATATCTCCTCTTCAGAGCACCCTTGACTGCAAGACCTACTACTACGACGCTCAGATCACCTTAGCGGACGGAGATGTCTGCACGTATGAAGCTGGCGAACTCAAAATCACGTCTGAGGTAACACTATGATTCAAGCGGGAACTGTTCTAGGTGGCGGACTGCATGAGAAGCCTCACCTGACGGGCGGTATACTCGCTATATCTAATAGCTTAAAGGCGGGGCGCTTAAGTCCTTTCCTGAACAGGTATATTACAGAGTACGTATCTGATTTACCTGATGATGCTGACATAACGTACAAGTGGCAGTATAGGTATCTTCCTAATGATACCGAATGGAAAGACTGGGACCCGCCGAGTGATTCGCCCGTCGATGAAAGTTCGCTCGTTGGAATACAGACGAGATGCCTTATCACGAGTAACGGGAAGACTAGGATATCTAACGTTATTTCGTGGGGCATGCATTAGGAGGGATATATGGACAAAGTCATTCATTCGGTAACGCCAGTAAGCTCTGAAGACTTCATTAACTTTGGTAAAAATTACGTGAGGCAGTATAGTCTCGAAATGATGGCCAAGGAAGACTATAAGAGCGTGGTAGAGGACTTTGATGTCTTCGTTGTGTGGTATTCGAAGGCGCTTAAGAACCATAAGGGGCTCTTTGCGACGAATCTTAAGGATAACCTTTACTACGAGATTACGTACAATGGAGATACCAATGTGTATTACTTTGACGCGTACGATAAGAAGGACAACAGAACAATCGTAGGACCTGGGCTTTAAAGGACTTAAGTAGCCTCTAAGCGTTCCTACATTATTCCTATATTTTGGTCTGGGAACCATTGTGATTTAAGGGATCCTAGTCTCTATGACCGGGAAGCTAAAGGACACTTAGATAAGCATAAGTTTTCAAAATGGATGCACGTAGGAGCACGTAGGGGTGGTCTGAGGCGGTTTGACTCAGGCTATTCCTACATTACTCCTACATAATTCCTACACTTAAAACGATTAGTTTGTTACTGGTTTAGATTGTTACGGAGAGGTACCCAAGCGGTGATGGGGACGGCCTTATAAGCCGTTTGCGGTAGGTTCGACTCCTACCCTCTCTATTCGCACCGTTTACTATCCCTAGTATGGAAAGGGGTTAAAGTCGTATGACCCTGTGTCGAGAACCAAGTGAAAGAGCTTGTACCTGGTCATATGGTGAGCAATCTGATCAATTGCAGACCCCTTTCTTTTTCTTATATTTTGCAGGCCCTCTTATGGAAAGGAGGGGAGCATGAAACGATTGATAACTATAGCGCTACTGATATTCGCTCTGGCTCTTACAGGTTGCAGTAAGGACACTGCAGAAACAGAGTCAGAGGTTACGATTATCAGAGGGACTGAAATCGTATTCCCTGTAGATTAAAGGATGGCCTCGCGCAATTTGCGGGGCCTTATATTTTTCGCATTAGATACGCTGCCTTTTACGGAACGATAATGCTTTAGAATTTGAAGGAGGATTTATGGCTATTGCGATTTGTATCGCTGCGTATCTCATGATCGGAGCACTGGTTACGTATCTTGGCCTCAGAAAGGCAACAAAGAGCAGCTGTATTTTTAAGATGTCGCTTGAAGACGTTTTGGTCTGCGCCTTTGTCATAATCGGTTGGCTTCCGATTATCAGTGTTGGATTTTGTCATGGGGTGGCAAAAGGTATCAGAACACGCAAAACTGTAAAAAAGATTATGAAGACTCTAAAGTTTTAAACGTTTGGATTAAGCAAAAGAGGATCCGCTATATTTACGGGTCCTCTTGGTTTTCGCATTAGATGCACTGCCTTCTATGGAACAGTTTAGATATTATAAAGGAGGTTTTTATATGGCTATTGCGCTTTGGATTATTGGTATAGCATATGCTATGGCTGGTGTTTATATCTGCTATGAGGTAGGGCGGGTTATTAGAGCTGAATATCTTGAACTCGGAGTACCAGACTTTGTGTTTTGGATAATTACAGGGGCCTGCTGGCTGCCGATGCTGCTGATTGGTACGCACCAGGTTGTAGAAGAGCGCTTAAGCTTAAGCGCTGCAAAAGAAGAAACGGAAGCGACAGAAGAAACGGAAGCGACAGAAGAAACCGAATAATATCGAGCAATATCCAAAAGAGGATCCGCTATATTTACGGGTCCTCTTGATTTTACTTGATCTTGATCTTCGATATTTCCTCATGGAGCCATTTGACTTCGCGTTCGGTATAGACGTTCTCGGTGACGTCTCTTATAGCGTGCCCTACGATCCTCTTGATTGCGTATTCGTCAACATTATACTTTTTCGCGAGGGTTACGAAGGTTTTTCTCGGGTCGTGCGCTCTATGATTCGGGTTTAGCTTCAGCTTTCGTATGATCTTCTGGAAACGATCGCTATATTTGCTGTACGTAAGGTCAGTGCTTGTTTTGTCTTTGGCGTCATAGCAGATGAATAGGTATTTCGAGCCAGCCTTCGTGCTTAACTCGCGCTCAGCTTTTACAAGCTCTTTTATTTTCTCATGGACTGGAACAGGCCTCATGATCCCGGCTTCGGTCTTGATGCCCCCTACGAGTGTCCAGGTCTCAAAGTCGCAGTTGGCCCTTTCTATTAGCCCAAGCTCCTGTGGCCTAAAGCCCGTATAGATCTGGATGAGTACGAGACGAACGTATGGCATGTCTATATTCGCCCATAGGATCTCGATCTCTTCGTCGGTGAAGATTATGTGCTCGTTCTGAGTTGACGTTGCGACACGCATGTCTTCCTTATTAATAAGCACGTCCTTGGCATAGTTCCTGTCGACCATTTCGAACTGAAGAGCGTAGTTGAGCATTTGGGTGAACAGGGTCTTTATTTGAGTCTTGATCCATGGCGTCGTCTTGTGGATCTTGCCAGTGCTGTCGCTATATTCTCCGTTCTCGATCGCCTCTTTAATGTGCCTCGCGCGGATCTCTTTGAGCCTTAGGCCTTTTACATTCGAACAGAAGTTCCAGGCTGACGCAACGTTCTTGGATATCTCAACCTCTTTAGTCCATTTCGCGTAAAACTCAGCGATTGTAATTGAGGGCTCCAGGTCGTATGGAGACTTGTTATATTCCACAAGTGCTGCGTAAGCCTCGTTGTAAGTCCTGAAGTATCCTTCTGGTTTTAAGGTTTTGACGATCGGGCGGCCTTCTTCTGTTTTACCGACTGTGACCATAGCTCTAAATGGCTTTCTAAGTCTCCTCCCCTTGATCTCGGATATTTGTCCGAATCCGTTAGGCAGTCTCATGCGTTTGGCCTTAGTCCGTTTTCTAGATTCGGATCTGGGCGTAGTTGAGTCTTCCATAGCTCCTCCTTTCGGCTATATTTTAAGGCTTCTATGCAAGTAACGCAAGCGCTCTCCATTCGCACCAAAATGCCTCCCTAGTATGGAAAGAAAGAAACCTTACATTTAATTTAAGGAGGAACTAAAAATGAAGAAGAGCATGGTTATTGCTATTATCGTAGCATTTATTATCGGAGCCCTGATTGACGGGCTCTACTACGGGTATACTATGCCCGTAGACATCGCGGCTATTGCTGCATTTGGAGTAATCGGCGGGTTCTGCATGTGTAACAGAACCCATGGGGAGAGCTTTGACGCCCCCGAAGAGAAGTAACGTATATTTGTAGAACGTTTCGGGGCTCGCAGAAATTGCGGGCCCTTTGAGTTTTCCGATTCTCACAATTCTTTCTCCCTAGTATGGAAAGAATATTGTTTAGCACCATATAAAGGAGGAAAAATTATGTGGTGGAGTTGGAATGAATTTTTTACAGATATGGGCAAGTTAATTGCTGGAATCGTTATCGTAGTTGCAGCGACCTACTTCGGCGGAAACGCTGAAGAAAAAAAGGGAATGAAAAGAATCCTCCGGAAATTCTGGAGGAAGACGCATGAATATGCCCTGCTGACGTCGATCGTCACAGGGGTAATGTATCTATTGGAAGACCAAATCTGGCACGTCTTGGTGACGTGTACAGTGTCGTGGTCACTAGAGCATGTAGGCATGATGTTGGCGATTAGCCTAGCATGCCTTGAGTATGTAGAGGATGTACTACTTAAACATAGGAGCAAAGTTGTTAAAAAGCTCCGGGAGGTAAGTATTGTATCTGCCGTTATAGCGGCAGTCGAGCTGTGGATGTTTCATTGCGTCCACGGCGTCTATCCCGATGTAGTCGGGCTTCCGGCTCTCGTCATTTTCATGGCGGCGGAGCTGATGCAATTGATACCATGGATACTAATATGGTAAATTTTCGGGGCTCACGAAATTTGTGGGCCCTTTGTTTTTCTCACGGTTTCTCTCTCCTAGTATGGAAAGAATAAACCTATATTTAGGAGGTATAATTATGTTTAAAGCTATTTTTATTGTAGCAATGATTGTTGTTCGGGTAGCCAGTCCCGAATACTTCGCTCATGAACTTGAGCAAGAAGCAAT
>CALGGR010000214.1 GCA_937915755.1 uncultured Fretibacterium sp.
GTAGAGCAGCTGACTCTTAATCAGCGGGCCGTGGGTTCGAGTCCCTCACAGTCCATTTTGAAAAATATGAAAGCCCGCCTAGTAAGCGGGTTTTTTGCTGTCATTACTCCAAGAAAGACCGAATAAATCAGCCTAAAGCAAGGTAAAAGACCGTGAGATGTATTTATGCAAAGTTACAGAAAACGGAGTGTTTCGAAATGTCCTTGCTCATCGTTCATCAGATTAAGAGCGGCGAGTATGCTCGACCTCAAAAACAGCTCGAAAGTCAGCATTCTCCTTGTTAAATAGTCTGTTTGCAGCTTTCGGGCGTGAAGATCAGCACACGATTGGCGAATTTTAGCTTATCATGTACGAGGTTAAACAGCGCGCCGTCCTTCTCGAATTTTGCCGTTCCGCTCAGAAGGCAGCCAGTGCCCATTCCCATTTTGCCCTGAACTTTATCGCTTCCGACGACTATCTCGACATAGGGTTGTGTCTCAGCATTCTTTTCCGTCTTTCTGAAGCCGAAGCAAGGGATCAAGATTTTCTCATCTTCAGTGATGATGAGATATTTGTTCCACGTATTTGCGATGTGTGGCTTTCCGTCAGTGCCAGTGCTTGCAACAGATACTATCCCGCCAGGGTCCTTGATGCACTCGTGAAAGATTTCGTTTAGGATCATTTCAGTATCTCCTTTTTTGAGTATTATTCATCAGGTTTGTATATGCTATCATGAACAACAAATGATTGTAAAGAACATTCGTATTCTATTTGTGTGCCGTGGAAATATCTGCTGCTCACCTATGGCGGAGTTCATAATGAAGTACCTGGTTAAGCCGGCAGGAACCTCAGAACACTTTACTATCTCATCAGCAGCCACGACAACCGAGGAGCTTCTTGAGTTTCTTCTTCACTAAAAATCATAGAGTTATTGACTTGTGAAATTAAATTGTATTAAGATACGTTAAACCTAAAACATTTTCAGAAAAGAGGTAATTTATATGCGCAGAAGAATTTCGGCAGGCTTCATTGCATTCTTCACATGCTCCATAATCTTGCTGTTCTCCGTAGCAGCTTCAGCAGAAACCTATGATGTCGCAGGTACAGGCAAAAACGGCGACGTTCATGTATCTGTTACCATTGAGGCCGGGAAAATCGTGGGCGTTGAGCTTCGGGAGCATCAGGAAACTCCAGGCATTTATGAAGCAGCGGCGGAAAAAATCCCGCAGTCAATCATCGCCAACCAGTCCATCAATGTCGACGCTGTCTCAGGTGCCACCATGACCTCAGACGCAATCAAGGAGGCAGTCGAGAAGGCTATCACACTTGCCGGTCTCAACGTTGACGACTACAGGAAAACTGTAGCAAAAGCTGGTGAAGGTGTCATCAAGGAAGACTCCGCAAAAGTTGTGGTTGTTGGCGGCGGAGCGGCTGGAATGATGGCTGCTATCAAGCTTGCTCGTAACGGCGTTGATGTCCTCGTAATTGAGAAGGGTGCAACAATCGGCGTTGCAAACGGCTGGAACTGCGGCGGACCTATGGCTTCAAACACGAGCGTCCAGAAAGCTGAAGGAATAACCATAACCGACGAGATGCTCTTCAACGACCTCACTGAAGACGCGTATCTCACAAGCGACAGCAGGCTTCTCCGTCGAGTCCTGGCCCGAACTGGAGAGGCTGTTGAGTTACAGCTAAGCACAGGGCTTGAAATGTTCCTTCGTCCTGACAATTATGGAGCTGGCTATCGTTCCCGTCACGGCTACAAGACCAACAAGGCTGACCGTCCCGCGTTCATCAAAGACGCTTACTTGAAAGCAGGCGGACGCTTGATGTGTGAGACAGCCGGAGAGTCCCTGATTGTTGAGAACGGTGACGTCAAAGGAATCAGAGCAAAGAAGTCTGACGGAAGCACCTTGAACATTAAAGCTGATGCGGTGCTTCTTGCAACAGGGGGCTATCTCGGTAACAACAGTATCATCAAGAAGCATTGGGGAGACATCAACGTTAATCCTTTGGGAAACACTCTCTCAACCGGTGATGGTATGATGATGGCGGAGAAGGCGGGCGGAATGCTTGAAGAGAGCAGCTTTGCGATGATCTCCAACGAGTTCGGCGGTTCCAATAAGAAGGGCGGAGGCTGGCAGCGTTCCAACGGAGCCATGACCATCGGAATTTACGGCGGACTTCTCGTAGACCCGAACGGAGAACGCTTCTTTAACGAGTACTACATGGCTAATCAACCGTTATCGGTCGGCGGAGAGGCTGTGCTTCGTGCTGGTAAATTCTATGCTGTTGTCGATCAGGCATTCGTTGACGCTGTAAGTACAGTCGGATTGTTCGAGTACCTGGGCAATCCTGAGGACTGGTATGTCGGAACAATGACGGCGAAGGGTGTCGTCCTGAAAACACTTCAGGAGGATTTGGACAAAGCTGTAAATCAGGGCTGGGCAGTCAAGGCTGACACAATTGAGGAGTGTGCAAAGTTCTTCGGAATGGGCAAGCTGGCTGAGAGTGTCAGGGTCTACAATTCCTACTGTGAGGCTGGAAAGGACGAAGAATACTTCAAGAATCCTACCTTCCTGAAGCCCGTCTCAAAAGCTCCGTTCTACGTTGTCGAATATGAGCCGTCAGCATGGGGAACACTGGGCGGAGTCCGCACTGACTCATCGCTTCGGGTACTGCGTTCAGACTTGACGCCAATCAAGGGGCTTTACGCTGCCGGGGTTGATGCCGGTTCGTTGTACTGCCAGCCTTACTACCAGGTTGAGGGTACAGCAGTAGGGTTAGCCTTTGGATCAGGAATCTACGCGGCTGATGTGATAATGGCCGACTTAGCGAAGTAACATAACATGATCTCCCTTGTTCATTCAGGGGAGATCGTTTCTTCTCCACGATTTTAACATCTCAGCTTTCACTAATAGCTTGTTATGCTGAAGAAACCGTATTTTATGTTTCACAGAAAAGCTACTCCGCTATGTTGATGAAGAAGGCGCAGAAGAAAAGCATCAAGGCTGCAGAGAAAACCTCACTTTTCCTATGGTTGCGGCTATTGCTGCCTGCCTAAGGTAACTTGGAAAAAATTGTATTTTGGCAAGGGATTATTTGAAGTTCTGTGAGCTAAAATTTCTACGGCTCGCTGCTGGTCCAATGATAAATAGGCCATATAACCCATGTCACGAGTGTGCGGCGGCGTTTCATCAAAACGTGCAAGAAAACTAGTAGTAGCTCATGTTGGCGTTAAGCTCATGAAACGCTGGCATCATTTTCTCAAATGTGCAGAATCTCCCGAAGCCTAGTCCCCTCAAAATCTCCCTCGCTTCGTCCATATGGTCATGAATGAACTCCGGGCTGTGCGCGTCGCTCCCAAGCGTCAGAATCTCCCCGCCCAAATCCCTGTAAAGCCTCAGAATTTCCCGGCACGGCTGTGTATCAGTCAGTCCGTAACGCCATGATGACGTGTTCATCTCAATACCCTTCCCGTCATTGATGGCGACTGTGAGAATTTCCGCTATTATATCTCTCACCTTCTCGAACGGATAAGGCCCGGCCATGTCGTAGCGCGTAAGCAAATCCAAGTGTGCCAAGACTGAATAATCATGATACCTCTTCACAACTCGAAGCATCTCAGCGTAATATTCCTGCTGGTACTCGTCCTGAGATTTCCCGCTCTGAAAATCCTGCGTCCAGAACTCCAAATCATTCACCTGATGAATGCTAAGAAGCACAAAGTCCAGCTTCTCACGATAACGCTCATACAGTGCCTCGAATTTTCCCGTTGTGTGAGACTGCACCCCAAACTCAAGCCCTGCATGAACCGTAATATCTTCCGAGCATTTTTCCCTCAAGTATTCAAGTTCCGCGAAGTATTCAGGGTAGTCAGCGTTAAATTCATGGCCGCGAGATGATGGGTCATCACGGTCGAACTTTATCCCGTAATCGACATGTTCAGTGAAGCAAATCTCGTCAAGCCCGAGTGAAATTGCCCGCAAAATCTGGCGTTCCATCGGCGTATTGCTGTCATCGCTGTAATAGCTGTGAACATGATAGTCGCACCTCATCATATAGCCCTCCATAATGCAATCAGAAAATCCGTAAAGCTTCTCAATGTGAAAGTTCTAAACATGAACGCAACCAGAGAAATTCCCGTGCAGCAGAGAACAAAATTCTTCTCACCTCTGCTCATTTCACCGGCTTTCTTGGCCATGTGGAAGACGTGCATTCCCACGCTTCTCTTCCAAGGGAGCAAGAACGGCACAGTCCCGCACCAAGCATCTTCAAGAATATGCAGAACGCACCCCATAAGCCAGAAACCCGCGCACGACCACACATCATAGTGGGCGTTCCTCCCGTCTACAAGAACCGACAGTCTCGGAACAATCCACCCTGAACGCGCAAAGCAAGCATATGCCATTGCAAGCCACGGAATAAACCAGTGTGTGTAACGCCTGTGATACCTGTTCCGCCTTTTGCCGAAGATTATGTACTCCGACGAGTCTGGGAATGTGCTGCCCAAGAAGCTGAAAGTTGCAGCAAGCGGTGAGCCTGTTGTCCCAAGTACGAACGCGAATGTAGACATTCTATGACCCTTTCCCGTCATGACTTCGCCCCCGCAAATATCTTCATGAGAATCAGTATTGCCACGTTCGAGAGTATCACCCCTGCACCCGCTGGAATATTGACGACGAATGACAAGATAAGCCCCGATATGAACGCAAAGAAAGAGACTATTCCGGAAATTATGACAAGTGAACGGAAGCCACTCGCAATGATTTTAGCCGACACTGCCGGAAGGATTATCACTCCCGAAATCAAAAGCGTCCCCGTAATTCTCATTCCCGCAACAACGACAAGAGCCGTCAAAATCGACACAATAAGCTGGTACATGGCTGTGTTGATTCCCAGCGAGCGCGCGTAATCCTCGCTGTATGTTATGAGGAAGAGCCTGTTGTAGAGAATCACGAACGACGCAATCACCACCGCCGACAATATTACAGCGATCACCAGATCCATCTCGCTTACAGCAAGAACGCTCCCGAAAAGATACGAGCTCATGCTTGAGGCTGTCCCTGAGACTGAGGATATTACGATTCCCAGAGCAAGGGCTGCTGATGATGCTATGGCTATTGCTGTGTCGCCCGACGTCCTGTACTTGCGGCTGACGTACATGATGATGAACGAGGCTGTTATGACTGACGGTGCAGCTATGTACATTGGCTGAATGCTTAGTGCTGACGAGAGGGACAATGACGCAAAGCCGATTTCCGAGAGTCCATGACCTATTAGCGAGTAGTGCTTTAGGACTAGTATTACCCCCAAGACTGAAGCGCAAACGGAGATTAGAGAGCCTGCAATCAATGCCCTGTAAGCAAAAGGATAAGACAGCAATTCGAGAATGTCATTCATAGCCAGCGATCCTCCCGCCCGAAATTCTTATTACCCTTCCTTCGGGTATACCGTCGATGTCCGAGATGTCGTGCGTAACCATTACGACCGCGCAGCCTTCCGACATTATTCCCCGAAGTATCGAGAATAATACCTCGTGGCTGTGAGCATCAAGCCCCGCGCAAGGTTCGTCGAGCAATAAAAGCTCTGGTTTACCGCATATAGCCCGCGCAAGGAATACTCTCCTAAGCTGCCCGCCCGAAAGCGTACGAATTTCCTTGTCGGCAAGGTCATATATTCCGAGTGCTTTCATGGCCGACTCTGCCTGATTGCGGTCATTGCGAGTGTGGAATAACTTTCCCGGCCTCTGCGTACCAGTGAGAACAATCTCGCCTGCCCTTGCTGGAAAATCACGGTCAGCCTCCTCGTATTGCGGGACGTAAGACATTCGCGGTGTCCTAACGAGAGTGCCTGATGATAATGGGAGAAGCCCTGCGATTCCTTTCGTAAGTGTTGACTTTCCTGAACCGTTCGCGCCGGTTATGAATACCATTTCGCCCGCGCCCGCCGTTAGTGATACGCCGTTCACAGCCGGATTGTCGCCGTACTTTATCACCGCGTCTTTAATCCGTAATCTCTCAGTCATTCATTGCCTCTGAAACATTCTTGTAGTTGTCATTCATCATCTGCAGAAATGTAACCGCCTCATTCCCAACGACATGGCCAGTCCCAAATGTAAGAATCTCTGCGCCGGACTGTTCACTGATTGCCCGCGTAACCCGAGAGATTCCCCCAATGTCCGCGAAAATGTAGCGTGCCTTGTGTTCGTTGATGTACTTGATGACTTCGGCCATTCTTCGGACTGATGGCTCATTCTCACCGTCATATGCGCTGACGTAATCGAAGCCGTAACGCCTCACGAAGTATCCGGCCGAGAACTCTCCCGCAAATATGAGAGCTTTGTCCTTACTCATGGCCATGAATTTCCCGTCAAGTTCACCTAGACTCGCGCAAAGTTCCTCAGCATTCCGTGCGTAAGTCTCAGAGTTATCGGGGTCAGCAGAAGAAAGTCCGGCAGAAATGTTCCGTGCCATTTCCTGAGCCAATGAGAGGTCAAGCCATATATGAGGGTCATTGCTCACGGTGTTAATCCCCTTCGATGCGTCAATGATAAGAGTGTCGCTGAGGGATTGAGAGATATTCTCCGCCCAATGCTCCATTCCTGCGCCCGTGAATATGAAGATGTCAGCATCATTGAGAGCCTTAATATCGCGCGGAGATGGCTCGTATTCGTGAGGTTCAACGCCCGGCGGAAGCAAGAGGCTAACGTCAGCAACAGTTCCCGAAATCTGCCTAGCGAAGTCATAAACTGGGAACAAGCTGCACATTACGGAGAGCCGAGCTGAGGCTTCGGAAGCTGTGAGTGAGAATAATGCGAGAAATATAATCGTCCTGAGTTTCATTAAATTACCCTGAAGAAAAATTTTAGGCTATTATATCAGAATGTTGATACTGATTTTCGGACAGAGTGGAAGCGGAAAGAGCCGTTACGCTGAAGAGAGGCTGTCGAAACTCTCAGGGAAGCCCAAAATCTACATTGCAATGTCTCAGGTTGTCGATGAGGAAATGAGGGAGCGTGTTCGTAATCATCAGGCCATGAGAGCGGGAAGGGGCTTTCTTACGGTTGAGAGGACAATGGATTTGTCGAGCGCGAAAATTCCTGAAGGGTCGAGCATTATGGTTGAGAGTCTTACGGCTTGGACGGCGAATGTGATGTTTGCTGACGGTGAAGCTAAACTCTCCGGCCATGTTGTAAAGGAGATATTCGCGGACTTTACGGCGTTGCTCGGAAGAGTGAGGGACGTTGTGATTGTTGTTGACGATATATTTTCGGACGGCGGAGGTTATGATGCTCTCACTGAGGAATACGTCAGGGCACTTGCTGAACTCACAGTGAAAATTGCCGGGATAGCTGACGAAGTTGTGGAAGTTATCGCAGGAATGCCAGCCACATACAAGAAGCGGTAACTTCCGAAAAATTTTAGACGGCTTTTCTCTTGAGGATTAAGAGACTGCCGGCAAGAATTATTACGCTCAAAGCTCCCGTGCCGACATTACAGCCTCCGCTGGAACTGCTTGGGACTGCCATTATCTCGTCGTCTGATTCCTTCTCGTAAAGCTCGTCGATTTCTGAGTCTGTCTTGTTCCAGATTAAACGGACGTTCATGCACAATGGCGTTGATGTGTTCTCGTAGTTTATGCCGCTCTTGTAGTCGTAAGTGATGAGAGCAGGATAATATGAGAATGTCGCCGTGCCTTTCGCAACGTCAAACGAAACCGGTCTGATCCCGTTGCCCTCGATCGACTCCCAAACGATATTGCCCCTCTCAACAGGAGTCAACTGCGGGTAAAGCTCCCTGAAGTTGAAAGTTTTTGACATTTCCGTAGTCATTTCACGTGTCTGTGATGAGAGCCTTATGTCAGCGTTCTCTGAAGGGTCAGCGTGGGAACGTATGTTGATGTTCCTTGAGAGGTCGATCTTGACTATGCTGTTGTTGCTGATGTCCAAGCTCCTTATCTTTGTATGCTCGCTTAAGTCAAGCTCCCTGACCATGTTGTTCCCTATGTACAACGTTACAAGCTCTTTGTTTCTCGAAATGTCCAAAGAGGTCAGCCTGTCGCCTGTCAGGTTCAGCTTAGCGAGTTCTGTGAAAGGCGTTACGTCAATGGCATTCACTTCCTCGCGGTCATACATGCGAAGCTCAAGAAGCCCCGTCAATGTCTCAAAGCCAATGGGAAATACAAATCCCTTTGTGTACGACAGTTCAAGCGACTCCAAAGCACTGTCGCCCGTCAGATCCAATGTCCTCAACGCTGTACCTCTCGGCAATGAAACGTTTGAGAGCCTCGTCATTCCGCTGAAGTTCACAGAGTTCAAAGCCGTAAGAAGGTCTATGTCGATCTCCTTCACGTAATCGAATGTCCCCGAAGTCCCAAGCCCGCTGTTCCTCAAATTGAGGGTTGTCAACGCCGGCATTAGATTCACGTCTGCCTCAGAATAAACTCCTAACGTGTCATCAGTGCCGCCGCCCAAGAAACTTCCGAAACCGCTCGTATCTTCCTCCTCGATTGCATAGGACGTTTCAGAGCGCAGGAATTGAGAGCCGTTTTTGAGCGATGTTAAAACCGCGTGAGCTTTTGCGCCGTATTTACTGGGAGTGTTGTTCCCGCCGCCCCCGAATGAACCGCCGCCTCCGAACATGCTTCCCGCTTCTTTCAGCAAGAGATAATTCACGCTGCTTAAGCTCGGATTTCCGCTCAAGTCAAAATTCGTTAACGCTGAGAGAATCCCTGTCGTTAATGTACACGAACTTGGAGCTGTCTCACCGCCCATCATCATCGACATTGGGTTAGAGCTTTCAACGCTGAGTGTCGCAATATGAACGTCTCTGAGTTTCCTCATGCTGCTAGCATTTATGGTTCTTACTTTCGAGAGGTTCGACACGTTCAAAACCTGAATGCTTCCGTTGCCGCTAAGGTCTATCGCTGTGAGTTCCGTGCAGTTGTTGAGGTAAAGAGTCGTCAGCCCTGTGAAGTCATTGAAGTCATTTCTTTGAATGCCCGTAAGTGCCTGGCTCTCTTCTCCTTCGGAAAACTCTATGTAGACCACCGATGAGGCAGCTATTTCTACATCACCGCTCTTCAGGATTACAGTCTTCCCGTCAACGTCAGAACTGTCAATGTCAGCACTGAGAGTTCTGTCCTGAGAATCAATTATCACCGCTTTAGTTAAGGCGTTGGCAAGTTCTGCACTCGGTAACGTTACAGCTTCGACAGCGTCCGTTAAAGAAACAGCAAGTACGAAAAGTACCGTTAAGCAACTGAAAAGACGTTTCATTTTTTGAGAACACTCCCTTATTTGAGAGTACCCTTTTTTTGAGAGAACTCCCTTTTTGAGAGAACTCCCTTTTTGAGAGAACTCCCTTTTTGAGAGAACTCCCTTAAAAAAATTTGGTTGCATTATATCACATTTGAAGACTTCAGATTTTTCGCTGAAAACTTCCCGAAGTACCCAGAGAAAACCCAAAGCAGATGCCTATTACATAAGGTAAGCGATAATTTCCTGGAAGCTCTCAAGGTTACAGCATGTTGTGCCCTGTTGAATCTCTCGTGAAGGAGCGTCGGGTGAAACTAGAATCACTCTTTCTGCAGGAAGCTCAAGAAGTCCCGCGATCCGTGAATATTTTGGGACATAGGCGGAATATCTCGCTGTCTTTGCCTCAATCCAGAATATTTTTCCACCCTTGCATATTAGTATGTCGAACTCGAAAGCCTCATTCTCTGGCAGAGTGGCGTTAAGATTCCTGACACATGAATATGGCTCGTTGATTGATGAGACAGCACGGCAATACGCCCATTCTTCGAGCCAGCCCCCTGAAATGAACCTGTGAGCTTCAGGAACAGCGGCAACTTGAGCAGTTATGATTCTGTGAGGCGATTTCTTATAGACGTATGACGAGAAGAATCCGAGAATGTTCAATCCGTTCGCAAAGCCTGTAATCCGGTTCGTGTCGTTGAGGATTATATTGTTGTCATTGAGCGAATATGTGAACTCGCGGCGGTCATTCAAGGTTGATTTCACGGTGGAATAGAATCCCTTGAGGAGTGCAAAGTTATCGCCCAAGTTCAAGGCTGTCTTTCGGAATATTGCGTTGTCCTCCTGCCCATGCAATGACTTTCCGGGAATTATTCCGTGCTTTCTGAGATAATCCGTCAAGAAGTCCGCACAGTCCTGAGAGAATCCGCTTGCCTCCTTAGTCTCAGAACCTACGAGAATCTTTATGCGTCTGCCTTCAGGTTCTGCGTTTGTTGAGATTACGAACGAGTCCTCAAGGTGCCCGATGAAACCGTAGATTTCCCCTATGCCAACGCCCAATGATGATGCGAGGGCTTTAAGGTCAACGATACCCTCAGATTTTCCGCCTAGAATTTCCCGAAGTACCCACAAGAATCCCAAAGCCGCGAAATCCCCGCCAAGTTTCTCAAGTGCCGACATGCTAATAAAATTTTCACGTGAATACACATTGCTCATAATCAATTATAATATCACCAAAATTTCGGTGGCATTATGAATATGAATGAGCGTTCAGGATTGAATTTCAACATCAATAACGATGAGGCTTCCGACTATGCGAACTTAGTCAGCCAGCTTCTAGCGAGGGTCAACAATTTATCCCCCGCAGGTTTTGAGCAGCTTGTTACGGATCTGCTGATACGGATGGGCTACGAGGTCTTCAAGAACGCCAAACGCCGCACAAGTCCCGGAGCAATTCAGGGAATAATCATCGAGGACAGGCCAGGCTATAACCCGATATACATTCAGACAAGAAAGCTCGAAAAGGGGAGCATCATAACCAGCTGGAACATGCAGAGTTTCGGGGACGCAATCGAACGGAAAGCAGGGCGCGGACTCCTCGTAACGAACGCGAATTTCTCGAAGCCCGCACAGGATTACGCGAAGGAAAAGCACATCATTCTCATTGACGGCCACATATTAGCGAGGCTCATGATAGTACACAATTTCTGCATCAATGTCCGTGAAGTTGTGGAAGTGAAGTCGCTTGACCCTTCAGCATTCAGCAGCTACGAAATTTGAGACAGGTCATTCAGTGCCGTTATTCTTGAAAATATCAATCCACTATATCGGCAAAGCATAAAAAAGCGGAACTACGACATGCCTTTTAGGGGCGAATGAGAGCGTCTCCGAGCGTGCAGTGTTCTCAGAGATTCAGAGATTATGTTGTGCCGTAATTCCGTGAAAAAGATAATACACCCGCAAAATCCACTATTACAGATTTTGTGTCCTATTTAGTATAATTCGCGGTATATTTTGATTATTCAGGAAGTGTAATACAAATGTACGAAGTAGCACTTTGCGAGGATAATCCAATAGATGAAGCGGAAATTCTTAATATCCTCGACGACTACGAAGAATACGCTAACGAAGATTTCAGGGTGAAATGTTTTCAAGATGCGGAAAATCTCACTTTCTCTATCTTGTCAGACGGCTACAGACCTGATATTATCCTCACAGAGATAGTCCTTCCCGGAATGTCAGGCACTGAGGCCGTGAGGAAGATTAGCGAAGAAAATTTTTCTTGCAGCGTAATATTCATCACATCACCTTGCGACTGTTATGACTATGCTCTTGAGGCTTGGCTGCTTAAAGCAAGGCAGTATCTCATAAAGCCGCTAACGTCCGAGAAAATTTTTGAGGCTCTCAACGATATTCTTCCGCAAAGGGATTATCTTGTTATCAGGCTCAAAAGGTGCTTACGTAAAATCCTGTTCAGCGATATTCTATACTGTGAGACGAGAGGAAAGTTTCAGGCAGTAATCACACGTTCCGAAGAAATTTTAGTTAGAATGACTGCTCATAATATGAAGAGAAAATTTTTCGTTGCCCCAAGCAACTGCAACTTTACTGATTTAGGTCTGACATATTTACTTAATCTTGATAATGTCAACATGCTCATTGATGGAAAGGTCGTATTTGACGGCGGGAAAGAGCTAATTCTTTCGCGGAGAAGATTTCAGAAAGTCAGCCACGAACTTATAGGAATGTCGGCAAAAAAGAACCTCCCCCGTGATTGAGGGAGGCTCATTTATTTTTAGTCGTCCAACTTGAACTTCAATATCTCGCCGGTTACAGCGTCAACGTCGATGTCGTACTCCTGACCGCCAGCGACAGCCTCAAGCGACCACACAGGACGGAAATCGTTCCTTCCCCTGTAATAGTCGTCCTCGTCCTCAAGGTCAGCGTCCTTGAACCTAACACCGCGTTCATGTATTCTCTCTGACGCAATCCTTTTCGCTTCCTCAAGGGTAATCAGCGTAATGTTACGCCGTGATGCCTCCTCGCGGACGAAGCGTTCTTCATGTTCATGTGCCAGAGCGACCCCCGAAAGTGCCGCAACAATAAGCAGAGCGCATAGTATCTTCCTCATCAGTACACAAACTCCTTTTCGTACTCAGGATTCGAGTCTGGGTAATCAGTTCGGTTGTGGGTGCCTCTACTCTCCTTACGGTTCAAAGCGGCCTTAGCGATGAGGTGGACTGCAAGTGCCGTCTGCTGTGTCATGTCGTCATTCTTAACAGCAGGGTCAGCAAGAATATCATGCGTTGCTTTCAATGCAGCTTCAAGGTCCGTGCCGTTCCTGTAAACTCCAAGCGCATGGCCGGCAATCTTCCGTAATTCGTCGAGGTATTTCGCCCTCACTGAATCATCGCGGTGATAAGTTACAGGGCGTTCTGAGACTTCACGGTCAAGTTCGCCAGTCCTCATTATGCCTTCAGCGCAGAGAAGCCCCGACATCGTTGCCTGACTCGCGGCGTTACCAGCGCACCTGCAAGCACCGTGAATTCCTCCGCAAGCCTCGCCGATCGCGTAAAGTCCCGGAACATCAGACTCGTAATTTCTGTCAACCCTAATTCCTCCACTGAAACTGTGAGGCATTGGGCCGACTTCGAGGAGTTCCTTCTTCGGATCACAGCCGCTCTGCATTAACCTATTGTAGAACCACGGGTAAGCCTTGAGTGTTTTCACGTCAATGTGGCGGAGGTCAACCCAGATTCCGCCGTGTGGATTGCCTTTGCCTTTTGCGACTTGCTTCCAGATTTCATGGTTAATCAGGGACTTCGGTGCACCTGCTTCACCCTGAGGACGTACTTCGAGAAGGAAGCGCTCCCCGTCAGAGTTGAGAAGGTATCCTCCCTCGCCGAGCATAGCCGTCGGGCATGGTTCACCAACTGCACCCGCAGGCGACATCATAACCATAGGCTCAAACTCAATGAACTCAATATCAACGAGGTTAGCCCCAGCGTTCTTGGCCATTCCGAGAGTGTTGCCTTTGACATCATCGGGGTATGTCGATGTTCCGAGAAGATTGCCGACACCGCCCCACGATGCTACGACTATGGGCGCGTAAACGTTGTAAGGTTCGCCGCCGTTCTCGATCACCGTGAAGCCGTCAATCTTGCCGTCAGCACTCTTCAAGAGGTCAATGACAACGCAATGACGGTGAAATTCTATTCCGGCCTCTTCGAGTCTCTTCAACATGACCTTCTCAATCTCAACGCCGATCAGGTTCGTAGTCTGGCATAGCGAGCGAGGGTATGTGTGTCCTGAAACGTGGCGCAGCTTTATGCTTCCGTCATCGTTGTGTGCAAACTCTACTCCCCATCTGCAAAGAAGCTCGTAGCCTCTGAGAGTGTTTGCGGCCATTTCGTTGACGAGTTCCTTGTTGCCGACGTTGTAGCCCGCCGCTAACATGTCCTTCGCGTACTGTTCGGGGGTATCGCCGTAGGGATTCTCGGGAAGGACGAAATTTATCGCCGCTATGTACGGAGTGCCGCCGAGACCGTTCGCGTAGATTGCGATGTCCTTAACGCCCTCTTCATGGAGACGAGCCGCCGTTGCCAATGCTGCAAGCCCGCTTCCTGCTATTGCAACTTTGTGATGCCTGCTCATGCTACAGCAGCTCCCTTCGCACCGCGTGAGTTGAGAATGAGTATCGCTACTCCGAGAACTGCGCCGACGATAGAGCTTATCATCTCAGGTGCAATGAGGCAGAGTGCCGCCGCGAATAGCAACGTCCTCTCAAACGCGCCCATGTTCTTCTTGTAGAATCCCGCGACCATTACAGCGAGGAAGTATGTGCCAAGTGCAAGCTGTACTGTGGCGATTGCGATTTCGGACCATGTACCCTTGAGGAGTAACGGAGGATTGTAGACGAACACGAACGGAACAAGGAAGCCCACCATCGCAAACGTAAAGCCCTTCATTCCCGTCTTCATTGCGTCAGCACCGGCAATTCCAGCCGCAGTGTATGATGCGACGCAGACAGGAGGAGTTATCTGTGCCATTATTCCGTAGTAGAAGACGAACATATTGGCGCAGAGTTTCGCGGTTGAAGGCTCAAGCCCCGTCTGCAAAAGTATCGGCTCAATGCACGGGACGAAGAGTATTACGCCTACGAGATACGCTGCGACCGTAGGAAGTGCCATTCCCAGAATCATGCAGCCCACCATAGCGATGCACATTGCGAGGAAGAGATAGCTTGTTCCAAGTGAGCGGATTAGGACTGAGAGGTTCGTTGCAAGCGAGGTTTGCTGAGTTACAACGTTGATGATTATTCCGCAGGCCGCTGTAGGGATTGCGATTGCCGCCGCCTGTTTCGCACCGTCAACGCAGCAGTCCCAGAGCTGTTTGAGGTTGAGGAAATCGGGCTTGTTGACGAAGTAGTTGATTACGTCGCAGGCAATGCAGGCGAATATTCCGACCATGCCTGCCCTCATGAGCGAGTATCCCCTGATAATCCACACAACCAGCAATATCGCAGGAATGAGAAGGTAAAGCCTTCCCATTATTGGGCGGTCAACACGGATCGAAGCGTCGGCTGTGGAATCGAGGTTAGCGGCACGTTTCGCGGCTATCTTGTCGACGAGGACAAACACCGCGAAATAGTACGCAACCGCAGGGATTATCGCGCTTGCGGCAATGGACATGTAATTCACGCCCAGCATCTCGGCCATGATGAACGCACCGACTCCCATGATCGGGGGCATTATCTGTCCGCCTGTTGAAGCTACTGCTTCGACTGCTCCGGCTTCTTCAGGCTCATAACCTATCTTCTTCATCATGGGGATGGTCATGACTCCTGTTGTTGCGACGTTTGCGACCGCTGACCCCGAAATCATGCCCATTAGTCCGGAGGATAATACCGCCGCTTTTGCAGGGCCGCCCGATGATTTGTTGGAGAGTTTCATTCCCATGTCAATCAAAAGCTGGCCGCCCCCGATTGTCGAGAAGAACGCACCGAATACGATGAAGTAGAACAGCGTGTTAGCACTCGTGAGCAACGGTGTTCCGAATACGCCCGACTCTGTCATCGTCATTCCCGAAGTGAACTCCTCGATGAACTGATCGAAGGGCTTTGCGTTTGTGTGAAGAATGCCCGGAAGGTACGGCGACACCCACGCATAGATGATGAACGCCGTGATGAAGCCCGCGAGTATTCCGCCGAGTGTCCTGTAGACCGCAACGAGAAGGAGGAGGATTGCGATTACCATCGTTGCGTGGTCAATCGTAAGTACCTCGTCAACACCGAGAACGTAGTCATTCAGTCGCGGGAACTGTGTCAGAACGTACCAAAGAAGATAGCCGATGCCCGCAAATGCGAGAATGTCTATCCAGTTCCACCACGAATGCTTGTTGAGGAGCGCAGGTTCGGGGACTGTTCCGGCTTCCTCAGCAGCCTTCTTGATTTTCTTGCGGTAGTTGTAATCCGCCGGGAAGTATATGAATACCAGAGTCAGCGCGAAGATTAAGTGAATTGGACTCTGGAGCATGGGTGCGAACTGTTTGACGAGCGCAATGTACATCTGGAAAGCGAAGAATGCAACAGTAACGATTACTGCCGCGATTGTACGTAGACCCATAAAATTTTCATCTCCTAATTCATGTAAGTACCGCCGTTAATATTGATGCTCTCACCTGTGATGAAGCCCGACAAATCCGACGCAAGGAACACGGCCAAATCCGCAATATCCTCCGGCTTTCCCAAACGCCTCAGAGGGATCCCCTCAAGGACTTTCTTCCTGTATTCGGGTGTCCATTGAAGAGACATATCGGTTTCGATTGGGCCGGGACATATCGAGTTCACGCGGATACCTGAGGGCGCAAACTCACCTGCAAGATTCCGTGTCATTGCGTCAAGACCTCCCTTCGAGGCCCCGTAACATAATGATGCGTTGGCGTGAGCAGTTTTTCCGGCGCGTGATGATATGTTGATTATGTTTCCTGAACGACGCTCAAGCATGAACGGTATTACAGTTTTGCACATGTAGAAAGCTCCTGTGAGGTTTGTGCGGATAACTTTGTCCCATTCTTCAGGTTCAAGGTCAAGGAATTTCGTGCGCGTGTTGATTCCGGCGTTGTTCACGAGAATGTCAATCTTGCCGAACGATGACATACATTTTTCAGCAAGCCTCCGTGAAGTCTCAAGCTCCCCGATGTCTCCTGCCACATATTCGCACCTTATATCAAGGCCTAGCATATGACACTCAAGGTATAGCCCATCCTTCAGGGCAAGCAATGAATCTTCATTTGTCCCGTGAATAACGAGGCCCGCCCCGTGAGCGGCAAAGGCAGTAGCAACCGCCCTACCAATCCCACGAGACGAGCCTGTGATTATTGCCGACTTTCCTTCAAGAAGTCCCATTGCTTACTATTTGAAGTCGTCGAACTCGTAGCCCATTTCCTGATAGTACTTCATTGCGCCGGGGTGAAGGGGTGCGCCGTTGAGTTCATGCTTCCCGGCGGTCTTGGGGTCAAACCACTTCAGCGAGGCCACTGCTGATGCGATGTCGTCCTTGTTCTCGCAGATTGCCTTTGTGAGAGCGTAAGCAACATCATCAGGCATTGAGGCGGGGACGATGACATTCTGCTGTGAGCCCATTGTCTGAATGTCCGCTGTCTGACCGTTCCATGTTCCTGCGGTCATCGTGAGAGGCGCGTAGCCCATTTTGTTGAGGTTGGCGAGGGTCTCAGGGGCAAGCTGTACGAAGTGCATCTCATGAGTGAGGCAGATCTCGGTCGTCGTTGACTGACCGGCGTCGATGTGGTCAATCGTCGCATCGTAGAGGTCGTCCTGAATGCCTGACTTGATTGCGTCCGTTCCTGACTTCTCCCATGTTGCGAAGGCCATGAAGTCCTTGACGCTGATTCCGCAAGCTTCAATTACGCGCTCTGCCGTGAGTTCGCCGAGTGAGCCGTTCTTCTTCGTGATGAGCTTGATGGGAACTTTCTTGGCGATGACTTCCTCGAGGGTCGTGCAACCTGACTTCTCGACAAATGCCTTCGTGAACATGATGTTTGCGAAAGCATGGCCGAGTCCTCCTGCTATGCTGCGAACGTCGGGGCAGTCTCCGAACTGGTAATCAGCTTTCTTCTGCTGATAGCTCCAGAGTGAAGGGCCTGCGTTTGCGACGATGAGGTCCGCACGCTTGCGCTGAATGAGGACAGGCGCGCCTACTCCGCCGGGGGAGTTGGTCGTGAGGTCAATCGTTGAGCCTGCGGGAAGTCCCTTGAGCATTGCACCCTGAATCGCTGCTGAGACGGAATATGCTCCTGTTCCGACTTCCTGAGCCGCAAAGATGAGCTTCACGGGGTCGGTGAGTTCCGCGCTTGCCGCAAATGTGAAGCACAGAACCAATACTAACGCTACTGCTAACTTCTTCATGGTAGATACCTCCAATGAATTTATTTCTGCCGATGAATTTCTCACCGGTCATTACACACTTTCTTGATTACGTATGGCCATATTGCCACCGCGAAGAACACTGACACTAACGCATGAACGAACAGCCCGCCCCATTCCGTGATGAATGGAGTCATGAAGTTCACGCAGTCGTTCCTCACAGTGAAATACAGCGCGTAATAAATTGCCAGACCGACACAAGAGACTATCACACCCTTAACGTTGAAGCCTGACGCACGAAATCTGACATACTTTCTCTCGGCAAGCCGCCCGATAATCAGTCCCACAATATTTCCGCCGTAAAGATATACATCGCCAATCTTGCCCGTGTAGTTCACGATGAGCTTGCCTTTTTCGTTCACGTCAGACGGGTAGGACTTCAGCGAGACATAGGCGAGGCCAGCAACGATTGCCGCGATTCCGAGAAGCATGAACAGGTTTTCGCGCTCAGGGTGAGACATGATCACTGACACAGCATAGAGTACAGCCACGCTCTCAATCAGTCCCGCAATGACATCTTGCGGTGTGTGAACGCCCAAGTAATTACGAGCGAACATGACGATGAGGATCATCACCGCGCAAACGCATGAGAACCACGCATATTTTCTCCGCGACAAGACCGCAAGCCCCCCGAAAACTGAGGCCACTGTAGTTGTATGTCCGCTCGGAAATGAATAGCTTGACGGTTTACGCACCGCCGGAATGACTCTTGCATCTTTGACGAACGGGCGGTAGACGCATAATGTCATCTTGATGATTTCGTTGAGGAAATCACTAACTTCCATCGACAGCATAAGGAACATTCCACCGCGCTTGCTAAGACACCAGTAAACGAACACCGGGACTAAAAGAAATCCCCCGTGTACAAAATCTGACAGCCATATCATGAACGGGGTAAGTAAATTCCCAGTTGCCTCACGGAAATTCTGAAGCAAGAGCAAATATTCGATGTCCATTATTTCAGTCCTTGTGCCGTATTCTGACTACCACCGCCTGCCAGCCTTATTCCGTAATCCATCGCGTTCACCAAGCTGAGAGCGTTTGCCTCGCCGCTTCCCGCAATGTCATACGCCGTCCCATGATCCACACTTACGCGGATAATAGGAAGTCCTAATGTTACGTTGATTCCCGCGACTGCCTCCCAGTGATGCTCGTCCTTATTGTAGACGAAGCCCTTTACCTTCAGCGGGATATGACCCTGGTCATGGTACATTACGACAACGATGTCATACCACCCTCCGAGTGCCTTGCTGAACACTGTATCAGGAGGGGTAGGTTTCTTGTCGGGAACGTTGATTCCTTCCTTGAGTGCCTCGTCAATGGCTGGCTGGATTTCGTCGATTTCCTCGCGCCCGAACATTCCGTTTTCCCCGCAATGAGGATTGAGTCCAGCAACGCCGATTTTCGGATTGTCGATGCCGAGTGCCTTGCAGGTTTCGTTTCCGAGACGTATGCAGTCGAGAACGCGCTCCTTCTTTACACGGTCGCAAGCCTCGCGCAATGATACGTGTGTTGAAACGTGGATCACTCTCAGATTCTCGTGAGCCAACATCATCGCGTACTTCTTGGTCTTTGTCTCGTCCGCGTAAATCTCAGTGTGTCCTGAGTAATGATGCCCGGCCATGTTGATGGCTTCTTTGCTGATTGCGTTCGTGATTGTAGCGTCAACCTCGTGATTCAGTGCCATTCGGATTACTTTCACTACGTACTGATATGCCGCCTCGCCTCCCAATTTCGTGGGGCCAATGTTGAACGGCTTGGGATTTTCGGGGTCGCCGTGAATGTCCGACGCTTTCACAATCCCCATATCATATACATCAATAGTCCCGAACTCGAATTTAGCGTCCTTAACGTCATGTACAGGGTTGATTTTAACGTCAATCCCTGAGACTTTCTTTGCAACTTTCGCAGCGTACTCCATAACTGGAACATCACCGACAACCAACGGCCTGCAACGTTCGTAAACCGATTTGTCCGCGAGAGCCTTTACCGTGATTTCAGGGCCGCTTCCGAATGGGTCGCCCATGCTTATACCGAGTATAGGTTTGCTCATATTATGCCTCCTAGTGTAAACCGTTAGCCTTGCACTGTTCGAGTGTCTTCTTCAACGCTTCGAGACCTTCGGGGGTAATGCTGCTGAACGGCCTCCTGCATGGCCCAACAGGGTCGCCAAGAAGTCCCGCCGCCATCTTCACGATTGTATTCGGGTTTCCGTACTTGAAGCAGTTTCGGAATATCCTGATGCTATCCTGTACCTTCTTCGCGCGCTCAATGTCGCCCGCCTTGAATGCCTCGTAGATTTCAACCATCGTTCGCGGAAAAACATTCGCACAGCCAGCAATTCCGCCCTTCCCGCCGAACATCATCGCAGGAAGAATGAGGCTGTCATTCCCAGATAGGACGCTGAAATCCTTTCCAGGAATTTCCGATGTCAGCTCGATGTACTGCTTCATGTTGTCGAAGTTACCGCTTGAATCCTTTGCGCCCAGTACGTTCGGAATGTCCTTAGCGAGTCTTGCAACAGTCGAAGGAGCCAAAGCATTCCCCGTCCTTGCAGGAATGTTATAGAGGACGACAGGAATTTTCACCGCGCCCGCAACGGCCTTGTAGTGTTCGTAGAGTTCGTCCTGTGATGCCGCCGCGAAATACGGCACTATAACCGACAGAATATCCGCGCCGATGTCCTCTGCCTCTTTGCTGAGTGTTATCGTCTCCTTCGTCGTCGGACAGCCAGTTCCAGCATAGACAGGCACCCTCCCTTTCGTCTCGTCAACAACAACCTTCAGGATTTGAACCTTCTCTTTGTGGCTGAGTGCGTAGGCTTCACCGTTCGTTCCGAGCGCGAAGACTCCCGAAACTCCCGCGTCAATCATTCTGTTGACCTGATGACGAAGTTCAGCCTCGTTGATTGACTCGTCATCGTTCATCGGCGTAAGGATCGGCGGTATTATTCCCTTGATTTCCGGCATGTGTAAATCTCCCTTCTACTACATTATTTCCATGTAAATTTTTCGTGCGTCCTCTGCTGTAACCTTCCTGCGGTTATTGTTGAGGAGGCGCGTTACTTCCATTCCTGACGCTACGAGCGAGTCCAAATCCGAATCCGGCACGTTCCATTCCTTGAGGCTCTTGGGAATGTCGAGGTGTTCAACCATTTCACCCAAACGGTCAATAACAGCCTTGCTCTTTGCCTCTTCGGTTGAAGCGTTGCCCTTCATGCAGCGGTCATAGACTTTTGCGAGAAGCGGACGGATTTCAGGCTCGTTGAACTTCATCACAGGGACGAGCAATATCGCATTCGATACACCGTGTGCAATGTGATACTTTCCGCCCAACGGGTAACTCAGCGCGTGGACTGCCGTAGTTCCTGAAGCTGTGATCGCTACACCGCCGTAGAAGCTCCCAATCTGCATGGCGAGTTTCGACGACATAGCTTCGGGGTCATCGCAGGCAGGAATGAGGTTGTTCATGATGAGGTCGAGACCTTCAAGCGCAAAGGTATCACTGAAAGGGTTAGCCTTATTGCTCGTGAAGCACTCAATGCAGTGGGCGAGCGCGTCAATTCCCGTCGCGGCGGCAATCTTTCGGGGGAGCTTCTTAATCATCACAGCGTCAAGAATCACGTAGTCCGAAATCATTGCGTTGTTCACGATCCCGACCTTTAGCTGTTTTTCGGGAACTGCGACAATCGCGTTTGGTGTTGCCTCCGAACCTGTCCCCGCAGTCGTTGGAACCATGAGAGTTTTCACATACTTGCGGGCTTTCTTTGGGTCATCGAGGAGAGCCTTGATGCCGTAATCGTCGGTCATCAGGACGCTTGCAAGTTTCGCCGTGTCCATGACGCTCCCGCCTCCGACAGCGAGAATGAAATCAGCCCCGTATTCCCTGCACTGGTCGACGAGTTTCTGAGCCTGCTCGTAGCTTGGTTCAGGGGGTAAATCGTTGAGTATAGTGTAGTCAACGCCCGACTTCTTCACGTACTCCATCGGGAAATCGAGAAGCCCTGCGCCCTGTATCCCTTTGTCCGTGAATACTGCGAGTCTCTTCACGTCCTCATTCTTGAGAACGCCGGAAATGTTCGACCGCGCACCTTCACCGCCGAACACTGTGTTGGGCATTCCTAACGTGTATTTTGTGAGCATGTTATAACCTGCCTTTCTATTTGATTGCATCGAGTAAGATGCGTTTGATTTCATCGTCCCTTGTGTAATCGAGAACGGTTTTGCCATCATTGTCTTGGGCTAAAAATCAGCTCCTCCATCGATTAGAACCCTCACTAAAAGCTCGTCATCGTTTATAGCCGCCTGCATCAAGGCCGTATTACCATCATCATCTTTAGCGTTGACATCAGCCTTAGCATTGACGATAGCCTGTACTACTTCAGAATCGCTTGTACTAGAATGACTTGTACTTGCAGCCCATATTAAAGCCGTCCTACCCTCATTATCCTTAGCGTTGACATCAGCTCCAGCATTGATGAGAGCTTTCACTATTTCAGGATTGTTTTCGTACCTATCCGCCGATAACATTAAAGCTGTCCAGCCTGCATTATCTTTAGCGTTGACATCAGCCCCAGCATCAATAAGAACCTTCACTACTTCAGGATTGTCCGCCAGCATTAAAGCCGTCATGCCTAACTCATCATTAGCGTTGACATCGGCTCCAGCATTGATGAGAACCTGCACTACTTCAGGATTGCAATTGTACCAAGCTGCCAGCATTAAGGCCGTCTCGCCTCCTATGTCTCTAACGTTGACATCAGTCCCCGTATTGATGAAATCCTCAATCATTCTAGGAGTGGTATTACTATCCCCTGCTACCTTCAGTAGTTCCTCAGTTGCACTATTCACAATAACAATCCTTCCTTAAATAATATTTATTTCCCAGCCAGCTTGACAAGCAAATCTTCCTCCCCAAAACCGCCCGATTTCGTCATGATGTAGTAAGTCCTCCCTCTGTACATAAACGTGGTCAGAACTACCCCCTTCTCCACCTCGCAGACAGGCACAAGCTCACTCACTCCAGCATAGCCCATTAGCGCAAGAAGCGTATCCCCTCCGACGCACATAATCCTCGCATCAAGTCCCCCGTCAATCATCGCCATCGCCGCACCCGTTACAGCACGCGAGATGTTCACCCTCACTGTCTCAATGTCCATTCCGTGAGAACGTATGTATTCCTCAGTTTCAGCGGCCTCATCGGGATTGTTAGCGTCAAGGATCGCGTTTGAATTTCCGATTTCAGCAAGCCATTTCCTCGCGATCTCAACACATTCAGGACTACCCGGCCATGTCGGCGATAATTTCTGTTCTGCACTTAGGCATACGTACTTGAAGCCGTTATCCCTCGCATACTTCACCTGCCCGCAGGTTACAGGGTTGACCGAACCGCAGACCATGAAGAATCTCTCCGGCATCTCTGGAACGTTCCCGCCCTTTCCGTGAAATCCCAAGACATGCGCCAATACTCCCGCAAATCCCGCGCACCCGGCCGTAAGTCTAAGCCCCGAATGCCCAAGATGTCCCGCAACCGCTATCATGTCCCCGTCAGTCTCAGCGTCGTAAACATGTATTCCCTTCTTGTCGGTCTGGGAGGCTATGATCTCGTTCACGTCCGAATGTCTCACAGGCTCGAAAGGATCTTTGCCGAACATGCTCTCAGCTACAGGCACTCCGTCAACATAATGCACTCCCCCGCGTGTTACCCTCCTCATTGCAGGGAACGCTGGGACGAATGACATCTCATCGAGACCGAGAGCGTCCATTGCTCCGGCGATTTCAGCTCCTATATTGCCGCGCAATCCTGAGTCTGTCTTCTTATATATGTGGGGGATATTTAGTGTCTTTGCTTGCTTAATGAAGTCATATACTGTCTTGTATGCTTTCTTGGGGTCAACATGCCTTGTCTCTGAGTCAAAGATGAGAACGTCAATGCCTTCCGCGTTTTTGAGGTCATAATCAGGCTCTGTAACTACGAGGGATTTCGCTCCAAGTGCCGAGAACTGTACCCCTGTGTCTAACGCTCCTGTAAAGTCGTCTGCTATGATTAGAAGCTGAAGCATTGCCTGTTTCACCTTATCCTTTCGGCGAATTATAGTGATTTAATTCTTCTTGTTTGAATCATAATTACTCTAACAGAAAAATTTCAAATCGTAAATCAGTGATAATGACAGTTTTTTTGAAATATCTTTTCCGCGCGAACGTTCAATATTTTTCGTAAACGTCATGGAACCCCTATTGAGATTCATTGAAAAGGGTGAAATAATTTTACGCAGTGAAAGGAGGAGCTTTCAATGCTTAGGGAAACAGCTTACAATATTGCGGTAGTTGACGACAAACGCATAGACGGCGAGAAATTACAGCGCGGCATTCAAAGATGGTTCGACGAAAATATTTCATCGCCGAGAAATGTTATCTGCTTTCTCGATGGCTCATCTCTCCTTGAAGTCTTTGAGCCGGAGAAATTCAACATCGTCTTCATGGACATTATCATGAACTCCCTCAACGGAATAGACACAGCTCGAAAGCTTCGTGACTCCGACAGGAAAGCTCTCCTGATTTTCACGACATCATCAAGAGAGTATGTCTTTGACGCTTTCCCTCTTCACCCTTTCGACTACCTCATTAAGCCATGCTCGCCCGAAAGAATCGGCAGCGTACTAAGCGAGGCCGTTAAAGTTCTTGAGGATTACGAAGAGGCATTGAGCGTCCGGGTTTCACGAAGCACCTACAGGATTCCGTTGCGTAAAATTTCGGCAGTCCTCTCGAATGATCACTTCGTCGAAGTCGTTATGTCTGACGGAAATTGCATCCTTTGCTCAATGAAGTTCAGCGAGGTTGAAGGCGGCCTCATGAAGGACAGAAGATTCCTCATGTGCAACAGGGGAGTAATCATCAACATGGACTGCGTGTCGTCATTATCACGCGATAAATCTTCAATAATTATGAATGACGATACGAGCTATGGAATCCGAGTTCGGGGAAGGACGGCAATAATTGCCGAGTTCACACAGTACCAGATTTCGAGAATGAGGGGAGCTTGCAGGCTATGAGCTTGGACATAACGCTTCGATATTTGCTTGAACTCTCACTCATTATTCCGGCGGTTATATTCGCAGTTCTTCCAGTGAGTGAGTATTTGAGGGTAAAGTCTGCGTTTGCGTTATGCTCTTCAGTATTTGTGATTGCGGCAATGATTTTTGTTGGAGCGTATTTCGGGGTTTACAACAGGATAAGGGTGAGGATAATCGCAGTCCCGTTAGCAATAATAGTGTTCGTAATCTACATGATGATTGTTGACACTGAAGTTGGGAAAAAGCTATTCTGCTTCTCAAACGCTATGATGATCTGCGTTATGTGCCCGATGTACACGATAACTGTGAATGCACCCCGCGAGCTGGGCAACGTATCCAGAGTATTCACATATTCTTCGGGGCTTGTGAGCCTTTCAATCTCAATGATAATGGGCGCGATATTTTTCAAGACCCTTACCGTGAAAGTCCCGGCACTACTGAAAGAAGACTCAGTCCGAGATATATGGCGTTACATGTTCCTTGTACCGTTGGGAATGTCTGCTCTGATTTACTGGATGATACCGATAAGCCCCGCTGTAGTTATGACAGGAAGGGTACGGCCTGTACTTATGGCACTTGTTACACTCATAGCGGGGGGAATATTCCTTCTCTGCCATATATTCTGGTGGTCAGTCTCAAGGCTCACAGAGCGTGCAAAGCTTCAGCAGGAGAACACGCTCCTCAGCATGGAGTCGAAACGTTACAGCGAACTCAGAAAATACATGGATGAGACGCGCGAATTGAGGCATGATTTCAGGCAGCATGTTTTCGTACTGTCGGAACTATTAGACAGCGAGAAAATAACGGAATTGAAAGCATACATCTCACAGCTTTCAGAAAAAGCCGGGAAGGGTTACAAATCATATTGCGCGAATATGGCCGTTGATGCAGTGGCTTCACATTATGACGGACTGGCAGAGAACATTGGTGCAAAGATTTCTTGGAGGCTTGAGCTTCCTCATGTATTGCCGATGAATGAGCCGGATTATTGCGCGATGCTTGGGAATCTTCTCGAGAACGCTCTGAATGCAGTGAAGCCTCTTCCGCCGGAGGAGCGAAGGGTGAATGTAATATCCTCAATGCTCAGTGATGTAATGCTTGGGCTGTCTGTCGATAACAGGTATTCGGGGACAATTTCATTCGGGAAGAACGGACTTCCCGTATCTAACCAGAGAGGACACGGGACAGGGTTATTATCCGTTATGAACACGGTCAACCATTACGGCGGAACTATGGATATAAGAACGGAAGGAAACATCTTCTCCGTCAACATAATAATGTACTGCGACACGCAGGGGAAATAATTTCGGAATATCATAACGGGAAATTTTCCGTGTGGTATCAATACATTTACAGGAGGAACGATTCAATCATGAAGCGTTCATTAGCATCAGTATTGGCGGTAGCATTGGCGGCAACAATGGCATTCGCGGGAGTTCAGGACTTCGGCGAGTTCAAGGTTGATGTCCCAGAGGGCTGGACAGCAACGAAGGACGGCGAGACTGTCGGCATCGTGAAGAACGACAACACGGCCTCAATGAGTATCACCGTTGATTCGACCGATGGGGCATCTCTGAAAGAGCTTGCGGACGCATTCGTCGAGGCACTGAACGGCAAGAACCTCAAGAAGGACGGAGAGAGCTACACATTCGACTTCGACAACGGAAACGGCGTTAAGAGCGAGGCACTGATCGTTACGGACGGCGGAAAGTACGCGCTCTTTGTCATCACCGGAAGAAGCAACGCTCCCAAAGAAGTTGCGGCAATCATCAGCTCGTTGCAGTAGCATAATTGCCACGAAATATTATCAGGAGGTAGTATCTCATCATGAAACGTACAATCGTATTAGCGGCAGTATTGGCACTTGCGCTCACAACGACAGCATTCGCACAGGATTTCGGCGCGTTCACAATGGACGTTGCAGACGGCTGGACAGCATCAACGGAAGGCCCGACAGTAACAGTCCTCAAGGACGACAACACAGCATCAATGTCAATCACCGTAATGCCCGCTGAAGGCAACACGGCAAAGACATACGCGGACGCTTTCGTCGAAGAGTTCAAGAAGTCATTTGCGACAGTCGGGACACCAGAGGCACAGGAAGACGGCTCATTCGCATGGGACATGACCACGTCAAACGGCGTGAACTCAAAGGCAATGCTTGGCGTTGAGAACGATCAGTGCAAGCTCGTAGTTATCACCAACCTTGAGGGTGCTCCTGATGACATCGTTGCAATGATGGAGAGCATCAAAGAGAAATAGCAGAAATTTGCAGTATAAGGTATATATGCAGACAATTTCACAGGAGGCAATCACAATGAAACGTATAGCAGTATTAGCGGCAGTATTGGCACTCGTGCTTTCAGCAGTAGCATTTGCAGAGGGCGAGCAGGATTTCGGGATTTTCAAGGCTTACGTTCCTGAAGGCTGGACAGCAACGAAGGACGGATCAACCGTAGCATTCGTGAAGGACGACAACACATCATCGATGAGCATCACCGTTGATGAGGCAGACGGAGCTTCGCGCAAGGAAATAACGGACGCATTCGTTACCGAGTTCAAAAAGACGTTCAAGGACGTAACTGCCCCGCAGGTTGACGAAGACGGCGACTACATGTTCGAGATGACCAATGAGGCCGGCGTGAAGAGCACAGTTCTTGTCACAGGGAACGACAAGCAGTATTGCCTCGTTGTCATCACGGGGCTTGAGGCTGGCGGAGAGGGCCTTGCACAGATTCTCGCGACTGCACAGCACTCAGTAACAGGGAAATAGGATATCAATCACGTTGTTCAAGATACGGAGAGCTTGTGAGAGATTGCAGGCTCTCCATTTTTCTGCAAGGAGGACAGAAAATGACACGCAAAATATTGTTATGTATGGTTGCTATTATGGTTCTCGCTGTTCCTGCGATGGGAGAAACTCGTCATTACGGCTCGTTGACGGCTGACATTCCTTCGGGCTGGACAGTCGAGCAGCAAGGAAGCGTAACCGTCATAAAGTCCCTCAGCAAAAACGCATCCATTGCGGTCGCGGTGAACTCACTCGGTGATGCCTCGCTCACGGACATAGCCGAGCATCTCTATATCCAGATGAGCGGTCAGAATCTTGAACAGGACGAGGACGGCGATTACACTTTCACATTCACGAACACGTCGGGGGCGGAAGGTCTCGCAATTCTCACCGACAGTCAAGAAGGACGCTATATCCTGATGTCAGTAACAGGCTATGGGAATGATGAGGCGTTGAACGATGAGATTGACAAGATTATCGACTCTCTTGACTGGAACGATTAGTGCAGCGGCATTTCTCGTTCTTCTATGCGGAACTTCATGGGCTGAAATAGGCAGGTCAACAGTAGAACGAGCTTGGAGTAAGATTGCTGAGGCTGATGGTTTCAAATGTGTCCCGATAAATTTCGAGGATGACTCTGACCCTAATGCTTGGGTAGCGTTTCAGGACGAGGAGAATTTCACGCTTCACGTAACGTCTGGCCTCATGAAAATTTTGGGAACAGAGGCTGAGATTGCTGGGGTGCTCGGCCATGAGCTTGGGCATATAAGGCTGGGTCATTACGGAGCGATGGTGCTTGACGACACTGCACGCACTGTAATGGGGATAAACAGTGAGCTTGCTGACGACATGGCCCGTGCAGTCGGCGAGATGAACATGGACCTCAACGAGAGCGCGTTCAGCCGAAAGCAGGAGACAGACGCTGACGATTACGGAACGGAGCTTTTACGCAAGGCAGGCTATAACGTTTGGGGACTCTATGACGCTATGAAACGTTTTGATGACAACGGCTACACGACCGAACGAAACGGTTTCAACTCACATCCTGCGTCACGCGAAAGGCTCGAACATCTTTCGGAGAAGGCAGGAAGTCTTCAGGAACAAAGAACTCCGGCGAGGAAGAACGAGCTTGATGAGATTGCGGACATTCTTATGCAGAAGTGAGCTTTGCAAATTTACGTAAAATGCGCTATATTATCTGCGTAAAAATTACGTTGAGAAGGTGCAACATGAAGAAAATAGCATTAATCCTCTTACTGGCATTCTGCGGAACATCACACGCCGAAATCAGCAAGATAACCGTCAACAAAGCTTGGAAGAGAATCACGAAGGCCGACAGCTTCACAATGATTCCAATAATTTGGGAGAAGGATAAAGAGCCTAATGCGTGGGTGAAATTCGAGAGCGGCGGAAAAATTTCGGTTCATGTAACGAAAGGGTTAATGCGTATTCTCGACAAAGAGGACGAAATTGCGGGGATACTCGGCCATGAGCTTGGGCATATACGCTTGGGACATTATGAGGACAGCAGGCTCCCTGCAATCAAGACGGTAATAGGGATAAACAGCAGCATTCAATATTTTGACGATGCCGCAAATTTTGGCGAAGGAACATTCAGCCGAATGCAGGAAGAAGAAGCCGACGATTATGGTACAGGACTTCTGAAGAAAGCACGATACAGCCCGCGAGGACTTCATGACGCACTCACGAAGATTTATGCTAAGAACTACGAGCCTAAGCGCAACGGTTTTGTTTCTGGAAAAATATCACATGAAAGGCTCGCACACACCGCAGAGAAAGCTGGCATAGAACACCGCATCGAGGCCGATAGTCTCATAGGAATGGATGATATAGCGGATATTATGCTTGGAAAGTAAGTTATCCCCCTCTGTCTGAATCGGCGGAGGGCATTTTTTTGGCAACGATCAGATTGTCTCAATCTAAAATTCAATAGGTGTACTGCAAAAAATTCCATTTTATGAGATAATGCGTATCAATAAAAAATCCATTCAACAAAAATCTTGCAGGTGGTCAGATTCAAATTCGCCCGTCTGCTTATAACCGAAAGGAGTCAGCAAAGACAAATGATTCAAAGACTACACAGAAGCGATCTCGGCAACTCGCTAAGGACGCTGATGGAAAACGATCCCGCCTTCCGCCCCGTCGCCTACTTCTCAATGGAAGTCGGCCTCAAGGAGTCGATCCCGACATATTCAGGGGGTCTCGGAGTGCTGGCGGGCGACATTCTCAAGAGCGCGGCTGATTTAGGCGTCCCTATGGCAGGAGTTACACTTCTTTACCGCAAAGGCTATTTCGTTCAGGAGTTCAACGATCAGGACTGGCAGCAGGAAAAACCCGTCGTCTGGGATCCGTCCAAAGAGTTAACCCTTCTCCCCAACAAAATCTCAGTAACGATTCGAGGCCGCGAAATCAAAGTCGGCGTTTGGGTCTACGAGTGCATCGGCGCAACAGGATACCCGCTGCCGATATACTTCCTTGACACGGACTTCGACGGAAACCATCCAGATGACCGAAAGCTCTGCTGGTACCTCTACGGCGGCGACAATCATTACAGGCTCTGTCAGGAGTTCATTCTCGGTGTCGGCGGTCTCCGAATGCTCCGCGCTCTGGGATACATGAACATCGACACGTTCCATCTCAACGAGGGGCATGCAGGCTTCCTAACGCTCGAACTTATGCGTGAGCTCGGCTACTATGACCCGGACAGAATCCGCGAGCAGGTTGTATTCACGACGCATACTCCAGTCCCGGCAGGACACGACTACTTCACGTTCGGCGAGATAGATCAGGTGTTCCCCGATGATGCAAAGACGACAATCCACAAGATGATTCCCGACAAGCCCGGTGTTTCAATGACCGAGTTAGGTTTGCGCTACAGCCGATACGTCAACGGAGTCGCAAAGAAGCACGCCGAAGTCAGCAACGCAATGTTCAACATGGAGACTGTCGACTGGATCACGAATGGCATTCACCCGACAACATGGGTAAGCTCAGGAATGAGGAAGCTCTACAACAAGCACATTCCGGGCTGGGAACTTGACCCGGGCAGACTCGTTCAGGCTCTCACTATTCCGGCGAATGAGATCTGGGCAGCTCATCAGGCCTCGAAACTCAGGCTCTTTGCGCGTATAATGGAGACTAACGGAATCCAGCTTGACCCCGATGTCCTCACGTTGGGATTCGCAAGAAGGGCTGCAACGTACAAGAGGGCTGATTTGCTCCTCACCGATGTTGAGCGGCTCAAGAAGATTGCGGAGAAGAGGAAGGTTCAGTTCGTTTTCGCGGGAAAATCACACCCTGCTGACAACGGCGGCAAGGCACTCCTCCAGAAAATCCGTAAAGCCTCCCACGAGTTCGGCGGGAACATAAGGATCGTCTTCATGGACAACTACAATATGGAGATAGCATCGCTTCTCACACAGGGCGTTGACGTATGGCTCAACAACCCTATTCGTCCGAGAGAGGCAAGCGGTACGAGCGGCATGAAGTGTGCAATGAACGGTATAATGAACTTCAGTGTCCTCGACGGCTGGTGGATTGAAGGCTGGATTGAGGACGTTACAGGCTGGTCAATCGGCCCTGAACCGTCAGAGGCTGAAGCGAAAGAGGCCGCAACAAGCACTCACTATGATGAGAAACTTGACGCGGTTGACCTTTATGATAAGCTAGAGAACAAGGTTATCCCCACATACTACGACAATCACGACAAGTGGGTAGACATGATGAGACATACAATAGCCCTTGATGCGAGCTTCTTCAACACCCACAGAGTAGTGCATGAATACGCGTCAAAAGCCTACTCAATCGACTTCAGGGGAATGTAGTAAATTTTCGCAGTGAAAGGAATGCAGTAAACAGCAATGACGAAAAGCGGTAGTGCTGTAAAAGTATTGTTCGTAACGACAGAGCTTGCTCCCTTCTCGAAAGTGGGCGGGCTTGGTGATGTAGCAGGTTCTCTCCCTAAGGCACTCAGGCAGGCCGGAGTCGATGTAAGAGTCGTAACTCCAGCATGGCCGGGCGTTCTTGAGAAGGCGGCGGCTTCAGGTCTCAAGACCACAACAGTAAAGACGAAAGTCTACGCGGCTTATGACTGGCGTATTCACAAGGCCGAAGTCATAAAGGCAGAGGTTAAGGGAGTTCCCACGTACTTCCTCAAGGCTGAGGATTACACCGGTGATATGTATCCTTCACAGCTCAACTTCTGGACCGCGTCACCGTTCGCCGTTTTCTGTATGCAGGCACTTGAACTCAAAGACGCTATAGACTGGGAGCCGGATATATACCACTGCCACGACTGGACTTCAGCATTCCTCCCCTGCGCGCTTGCGTGGCACAGGCACTACCGGCAGGTCGGCGGAAAATCCATAATGACCCTCCACAACGTAGCCTATCAGGGAATCTTTGAGCCGTCGCCTTTCCTTGAGGCCTCGGGGCTTGAGCCTTGGAGCTTCAGCTCGTCAACGATGGAGTTCTACGGTCAGGTCAACCTCCTTAAGGGCGGGATCGTAGCGGCCTCAGCAGTAAGCACAGTATCACCGACATACGCGAACGAGATTCAGACGTATGAATCAACTCGTGAACTCTCAGGGATACTCTATCAGCAGCGCAGCAAGCTCAGGGGAATACTCAACGGTCTTGACGTGAAGTTCTGGGATCCGTCGGGCGACAAGGAATTACCCGCAAAGTTCAGCGCAAAAGACCTCAAGGGCAAGCAGGATTGCAAGAGAGAGCTTCTTTCACGCGCAGGGCTTGACCCCAACACTGAAGCTCCCGTAATCGTATGTGTAAGCCGTCTTGTTGAGCAGAAGGGCTTTGACATGGTATTCAGCGCGGCAAAGCAGATAGCAGAGACAGGCGCGAAGCTCATAATTCTCGGCTCTGGAAATGACTGGATCGAGAACGGGATTATGCAGGCGGCTGAGACTTACCCGCAGAGCATAAAACTCTTTAAGGGTTACGATGAGCCTCTTTCGCACCTCATGTACGCGGGCGGAGATATTTTCCTGATGCCTTCAGTGTTCGAACCTTGCGGATTGTCGCAGATGATTTCCATGAGATACGGCACAGTCCCGGTAGTAAGGGAAGTCGGAGGACTCAGGGACACAGTGTTCGATGTTGACAGGCCGGAGGGAGGAAACGGCTTCACGTTCCAGACATGCGACGCTGACGGAATGATGTGGGCGTTGCGAAGGGCGGTTGACAGGTACAACAGCGACAAGAACGCGTGGAAGAAAATCATGCTTGAAGGAATGCGTGAGGATTTCACGTGGGACAAGTCAGCCGGTTTATACAAAGATATGTACGAAGATTTAATGCAGTAGGAATCATTGCCTCTTGTGTGAAGAAATGCAAGGGGCATTGTTATTATAAAAAGGAGGTCAATTTTTCATGTACACAGGCAAACACGGAAGAGTGTTGGGCATCGTACTCGCCGGAGGAAAAGGCGAGCGCTTGATGCCGCTCACAAGTTACCGCGCAAAACCTGCCGTATACTTTGCCGCAAAGTACCGTATCATTGATTTTGCACTCTCCAACCTCATCAACAGCGGAATCTACTCTGTCTACGTTCTCACGCAGTTCAAGAGCCAATCCCTCAACGAGCATATTGAACGAGGCTGGCAGTTCGGCGGAGCAATGAGAGGGCGCGACTTCTTCGTAACCACAATCCCCGCGCAGATGTGGAGCGGCGAGCACTGGTTCCAGGGAACAGCGGACGCAGTATACCAGGCAAAGCACATGATCACGCGCTACAGGGCCGACAAGGTATGTATCTTCGCAGCGGATCACATCTACAAGATGGACGTTGACCAGATGCTTGAGTACCATGACGCACAGCACGCCGATGTTACGATTGCGGCGAACGTTGTACCTGTCGCGGACGCTACCGAGTTCGGCTGCATCAAGACCGACAAGAACGGACGGATCATCGAGTTCCAGGAGAAGCCGAAGAACCCGCCTGAGATTCCGGGAAAGCCGGGATTCTCCTACGTCTCAATGGGCAACTACGTATTTGACCGCAAAGTCCTTGAGGAAGCACTCGACGATGACGCGATGAAAGAGGAAACCCATCACGATTTCGGAAAGGACATAATCCCCGACCTCGTTGAACACGGAATGAAGGTCTGCGCTTATGACTTCTCGACGAACGTACTTCCTCACCCGTCAGCAGAGACCGAGCTTACACACCAGTGGAGGACAGACAAACCTTACTGGCGCGATGTAGGAACTCTCAAGGCTTACTGGCAGGCACACATGGAGCTTATCGGGCACGAGTCGGAAATGACGCTCTACAACCCAATGTGGCCGATTCGCACGGTATCCTACGGAGATCCCCCCTCATACTGCTATCCCGACAGCGGACACCCCTGCAACATTAACAGGGTCATGCTCTCGGAAGGAAGCAGGATTTTCGGCGCGGACGTATCGAACTCAGTTTTGGCGAGGAACTGCCTCATTCAGGCGGGAAGCGTCGTCGAGGAAAGTATCATCGGCCATGACGTTGTAATCGGAAGGAATTGCCGAATCAAGCGCGCAATCATTGACGGGCACAACATCATTCCTGACGGCACAGTAATCGGCGAAGACCCGGATCTTGACGCGAAGAATTACTACGTCGACAAGAAGTCTGGAATCGTAGTCGCAGGAGTTCCGAAAGAGCTTTATCTCACCGGAAGCGACACAATCGAAGAAGGCCAGAGCTGGGACACAATGGGCTAAACTGGAAACGCGAAAACATCACAGCATCTCTCGTTATTGGGAGGTGCTGTTTTTGTTGAGGGGATTTTCTCACTAGTCCTCGTATATCATGCTTACGATTCTGCAGTCATTGAGCCGGAAAAGAAGGACTTGGACTTGTGAAGCTTGAAGCACGTAACGAAAACTATATGTTTGGTGATGTGCGTATAGGTGGTGACACAGGGAGGCTCCGTGAAATTCTCGGCGACCCTGACATCACGAGCGCATCGGAATGAGAGTACATGGCCGAGACTGACACGGTCCTCTTCCACAAAAACACTCTGCCATGGAAAACCACAGCAGAGCGATATTTTTCTGAAACTCGATGTATCTTTATCCCCAATTAGGGCACAGCTTACCTGGGATTATCCTGCACAACCTTGCGCCTTTGTCGAGCATAATTCGACCTTTCCTTCATGGTAAAATTTTCGGACAAAAGTCAAATCATTCCCATTCAATAGTTGCTGGCGGCTTAGATGTTACGTCCATGACAACGCGGTTAATCCCTCTTACCTCGTTGCATATTCTCTTTGAAATGCGGTCAATGATATCGTAATCTATCCTCGACCATTCAGCCGTCATAGCGTCCTGAGAATGTATAGCCCTCAGTACAACTGCCTCGCTGTATGTCCTGCTGTCCCCCATAACTCCGACAGATTTCACGGGGAGCAAAACGCAGAACGCCTGCCATATTCCAGCATAGAGTCCGGCTTTCTTCAGCTCATCACGGAATATAGCATCAGCAGCGCGGAGTGTGTCGAGCCTTTCCTTCGTGATTGCACCAAGACACCTCACTGCAAGTCCAGGTCCGGGGAATGGCTGACGGTTGACTATTTCGTCGGGCATTCCGATAATCTTTCCGAGCTTCCGAACTTCGTCCTTGAACAAATCCCTCAATGGCTCAAGGAGTTTAAGGTTCATCTTCTCGGGAAGACCGCCTACATTGTGGTGCGACTTTATGAGCGCAGAGCCTTTCTTCGTTCCGCTCTCAATGACATCAGGGTATATCGTCCCCTGCAATAGCCATTCCGCGCCCTCAACCTTTCTTGCTTCCTCCTCGAAAACATCAATGAAGAGGCGCCCTATAATCTTGCGTTTCTGCTCAGGATCTGTAACTCCTTCAAGCTCTTTCAAGAATCTCTCCGAAGCATCAACATACTTAACGTTGAGGCCAATTGTCTCATATTCCTTCATGACAGCTTCAGGTTCATTCAAGCGCATAAGGCCGTGATTCACGAAGACGCACTGTAACTTTTCGCCGATTGCTTTGTGAACGAGTGCTGCCGAAATACTCGAGTCGACTCCGCCCGAAAGACCGCATATAACTTTTGCATCACCGACGGCCTTGCGGATTGCTGTTACTGTGCTTTCAACCCAGTCCGAGAGCTTCCAGTCGCCGGAACATTTGCAGACGTTGAAGACGAAGCCGCGAAGAATGTAGTTACCCTGCTCGGTGTTTATGACTTCAGGATGGAACTGAAGGCCGAAGAATTTTCTCTCCTTGTCCTCGAATGATGAGATGATCTTGCTGTCGGTCATTGATGTTGCCTTGAAGCCTTTGGGAAGTTCCGCGACATAATCGCCGTGACTCATGAGGACGTTCAGGAACGACGGGATATTTTCGCCGAGAATGAGAGAGTTTCCGCCGGTCTTGTGTATCGATGTAACTCCGTATTCTCTTGCATCGCCTTCTATGACATGGCCGCCTAAAATCTTTGCGATGAGCTGCATACCGTAGCATATTCCGAGAACTGGGCAGCCTATCTTGAGGATTTCGGGGTCAATGGTGATTGCTCCGGGGTCATTAACGCTGTCAGGGCCTCCTGAAATTATTATGCCTTTGGGCGAATATGACTTAACTTTTTCGGCTGATGAGTCCCAGTTCATGATGAGGGTGTGGACTTTCATCTCACGTAATCGCCGAGCTATTAACTGTGTGAACTGTGAGCCGCAGTTTATGATGATTATATTCTCATTTACTATCACCAAAAATTCCTCCTTCTTTTACTCAAATTATATAATGCTTTTACGTGTATAATCACCTCATGAATAATTCTTAAGGACGTGAATAATGTGTGCAGAAAAATTTTAGCCCTCCTCTTCGTATTAACCCTCGCAATCTCATCTTCAGCAGAAGAATACACTGATGGTGATGTTGTTGTCGTTCTCAAACCGTCAGCAAAAGCAGAAATCTCAGCGTCATCATTCTCGGTTGAGGCTTCGGAATTTGCTGAAGTCTCCGGCGCATCGGTGAAGGAATTTTACCCTGCGTTGTCGGAAAACGGAGGAAGTGCGTTCATGATGCTTCACTCTGACAGCATGGACGCGGAAGAACTCTCAGCCCTCCTCATGAAGAATCCCAATGTCGCGGCAGTCTCCCCGAATTACAAAGTCCACGCCGCAGTCGTTCCAAATGATACATCATACGGTGATTGCTGGGGAATGGATTATATCGAGGCTCCTAACGCATGGGATATTTCGACTGGCGATGAGGAAGTCTATGTTGCTGTAATCGACTCGGGTATCGACTACACTAACCCTGACCTGTCGGACAATGTCGCAAGAGATTTGGGACATAACACAATTTCGGACAACAATACTGACGGAATGGACGATTACGGTCATGGGACTCACGTGGCAGGAACAATCGGTGCTGTCGGGGATAATCAGCTCGGCGTTGCTGGCGTGAACTGGAACGTTAAAATGATACCCGTTAAAGCTCTCGACTCTTCAGGAAGCGGAACTATCTCATCGGTAATCAGCGCGATGAATTACGTTACAGGCCTCATAAATCAGGGCGTCAACGTAAGGGCGGTTAATCTCTCGCTTGAGACTTACCTGAAGCGTGAGCCTAATCATGACAGCCTTGTAACCCTTCCATTGTGGCGGGCGTTCAAAATTCTCGACGACACGAACAAAACTGTAATAGTAGTTGCCGCAGGAAATAACAGCGAGACAGTTGGACAGCCGAGCAAGTTCGGACATGGCAGCATGATTCCTGGACCTGGCTACTATGTTTACCCCGCGTCATTCGAGGGACTGGACAACATGATTTCGGTGTCGGCACTTGGTGAGTATCTCGGTGTCGTAACAACAGCACCATTCAGCAACAGAGGAGCAGACATTGGCGCACCTGGTGTCAACATTCTCAGCACGTGGCTTCAGAGTTCGAGCAGCAACGTACGTTCCGACGGAGTGAGCCTTAGAGCGTCGCAGGGGACATCAATGGCAGCACCCCATGTGGCCGGGGCGGCGGCTTTGATCGCGTCATACCTTCCCCCCCGCGCAACTGCCTACCAGATAAAGCAGGCGATAATAATCAGTGATGAGCTTGATGTCTATGCCTCGCTGAACTACGCCGACGCAAACTTTGAGAGCCTCGCAGCTCAGGGAACGGCTGGACGATACTACGATGACTACACGGATTACGACACCAGCGACTACAATGAACCTTCTGACGGCGGGTCTTCGGGAGCTTGCAACGGCCTCGGTCTCGGAATTTCGGGACTTCTTGTTGCGATGGTACTTGCAAGAAAGAGAATGAGCTGATAGAATATTACATTGTGATACAGGCCGGTGTGGCTCAGAGGTAGAGCAGCGCACTCGTAATGCGCAGGTCAACAGTTCGAATCTGTTCACCGGCTTAGGCGAAGATAGGAAATCCGCTCAATAACAGGGCGGATTTTTTGTTATGTGGTTTGAACATGACGGCAAAAAAAAAATTCCCCCGCCCTTGAGAGACTGGGGGATTTTCTGTAATTCTAACGCATATTCATTGAGTTCATTCCCTGCATACCGCCGGGCCTGTTCATGCCGCCCATTCCTCCTAGACCCTGCATTCCGCCGAATCCTCCGGGCATTCCTGAAGGAGGCTGAGACATTCCGCCGTCCGACTCGTCAGGCTTTGAGGGAGGCTCTTCACCAGCTGGGATTTCCGGCAAATCATCAGGACGCTGAGGGATTCCGCTGATTTCTTCCTCACCTTCTGGCTTCTCCGGAGGCTCTTCACCCTCAGGAAACTCTGGAAGCTGGTCGGGCATCTGTCCTGTTGGCATTCCGTCAGGCGGCTCAGGCATGTCGTCAGGCTTCTCTGGAGGTGTCTCACCGCCGGGCATTTCCGGCATCTCTCCGTTTGGCATCTCCGGCATCTCACCATTAGGCATTTCGGGAGGTGTCTCACCGCTGGGCATCGAAGGCATGTTCATGGGCATATTCACAACGCCGCTGAATCCGCTGAATCCTCCGGGCATGTTTTGCTCCGGCATCATCTGATTCTGCTGAACCTGCTGAGTGTTCTGACTCATTCCCTGTGAACCCTGCATGTTATTCTGAAGGGAAGTCCTGAAATCCTGAGAGCTGTTGCTGCGGATATTCGCCTGCCTCTGAGAAGCTTGGAATACTGCTGAATTGTTATACTGGTTTACGCGCATCATAATACTGCTTCAACTCCGAAAACCGTACATCCTTGATACTGAATTTCCATCCATGTTGCGTTTCTTATCGGCGGGCATTTTAGCACTCTTTAGTTTTTCGCGCAAGACTTTATCACTTCAGCAGCCTTAGCGAGCAAGTCGTCAGGAATATTCAGCGCAGGAAGCAGTCTCACTCTGTCCTTCGCGGTCAGGCACAGCACACCGTTAGCGATGCAGTCATTCACGACATCTTTGGCTGGCTTCGTTGTCTTCAATCCCATCATGAGGCCCATTCCAGTAACCGCCTCGATACCTTCAGAACCAGTGAACGCCCCGAAAAGGTACTCGCTCTTGCGCCTCACTCCGGCCATGAGTTCATCGTCAATTCGTCCCAGAATACTCACAGCACCCGCACAAGCCACAGGATTTCCGCCAAACGTCGAGCCATGATCCCCAGCCTTGAGAGTGTCCTTGACCTTTTCGCCGAGCAGTGTTGCCCCGAGAGGCAATCCTCCTGCAAGTCCCTTTGCCGTCGAAACTATGTCGGGAGTTATGCCGTAGTTCATGTAGCTGTAGAGCTTCCCTGAGCGTCCGTTTCCAGTCTGAACCTCGTCAACAATCAGAGCAATATCGTTCTCGCGCGCAAACTCAGCAACGCCCTTCACGTATTCCTCCGTCAATGGAACAACTCCGCCCTCGCCCTGAATGCACTCAATCATTATCGCGGCGGTCTTGTGAGCGTCGGCAAGAACTTTCATGTATTCCAGATTGTTGGCCTCTGCGTGAACGAATCCCGGTGTCAATGGCCTGAAGAGTTCGTGATAATGATCCTGTCCCGTCGCGGAAAGCATCGTTATTGTGCGTCCGTGAAAACTGTTCTTGAGCGTGATTACCACATTATAGTCAGGACCTTTAGTGTCAGAGGCATATTTCCTTGCGGCTTTAACGGCGCATTCGTTGGCCTCAGCTCCTGAGTTCGAGAAGAATACCTTTCGCATTCCCGTTCGTTTGCAGAGCATTTCGGCGAGCTTCGCGCATGGCTCGGTGTAAAACAAGTTCGACATGTGCTGAATCTTCGCGGCCTGTTCACAGATTGCCTTGTACCAAACATCATCGCAAGCCCCGAATGACGTTACAGCAATTCCCGATGTCATGTCTATATAGTCCTTGCCGTCAATGTCCGTTACAAGCGAGCCTTTACCCGCTGTGATCGTTACAGGGTAGCGCGCGTAAGTTCCGGCAACGTATTCCTTGTCGAGTTCCTGAATGTTCATGAATAAATCCTCCCTTAAGCGAGAAACATAGTTCCGGCTCCCTCATTCGTCAAAAGCTCAATCAATATCGAATGGGGAACTCTTCCGTCCATAATTATAACTTTGTTTACGCCCTCTGTGATTGCTTTTATGCAGCAGTCAGCCTTAGGAATCATTCCGCCCGTTATAACTCCCGAACGTTTAAGCTCTTCGGCCTCTGCGACAGTGATTTCGGGGATTAGTGTTGACGGGTCTTTGGGGTCGCGCAAAATTCCTGCAATGTCGGTCATCATTATTAGGCGTTCAGCATGGAGCGCACCTGCGATGTAGGCCGCCGCAGTATCGCCATTGATGTTGAAGATTTCGCCGTTCTCGCCGCTCGCTATGGTTGAGATTACGGGGATATAGCTTTTTGCGAGGAGGTCATAGACACATTCGGGGTTAATGCCTGTGATTTCGCCGACAAGACCGAGACGTTCATCCTTGAATTTCGCCTGAATGAGTCTGTCATCAATCCCTGAAAGTCCGACAGCCCTTCCGCCCTTAGTCTCAAGAAGATTTACCAGCGACTTGTTGACTTTACCAGCAAGAACCATCTGAACAATGTCAATCGTTTCTTGGTCTGTAACTCTGAGGCCGTTTACAAATTCGGGTTTCTTTCCGAGCCTGTCCATGAGGGAATTGATTTCTGGCCCTCCACCGTGAACCAACACAACATTCACCCCGACAAGACGGAGAAGCACAATATCCTCCATGACCTGCTGCTTCAGGGACTCGGTTGTCATTGCGTTTCCGCCGTACTTTACGACCACGATTTTCCCTGTGTATTTCCTGATGTATGGTAGTGCCTGAACGAGAATTTCCGCGCGCTCTGTTGCCTTCATTATGATTCCTCCTTAAACGTTAAGACCTTCTGTTTCGTTTACGCCGAGCAAGATGTTCATGTTCTGGATTGCCGCGCCTGATGCGCCCTTTCCGAGATTGTCGAAGCGCGAGACCAGCAATATCCTCTCATTGTTGCCGTAAATGCTGACCTCCAAATCATCACGCCCAGCGAATTTTCCCGCCGAAATGAATCCTCCCTCGTCGGCATTTTCGACAAAGTGGATCACTCCGTCCTTGTAGTAATCCATGTAGCAGTCGGCTATAGCTTTCATGTCTCTGTTGAAGAGTGAGACAGTAACCTCCATTCCCGCGTAATATGGCGCGACGATTGGGCAGAATGCAGGAGATACTTCGAGACCTGAGACCTTCGCCATTTCCGGGAGGTGCTTGTGCTTCTGAGTGAGGCCGTACTGTCTCGGAGCATCGAGGAGAACGTCTCTTCCCTCGTCCTCGTACTGTGTGATCATTCCCTTTCCCCCGCCTGAATACCCAGTCAGCGAGAAACATGAGAGGGCTTCGTTCTTGGCAATGATGCCAGCTTCAACTAGGGGAGCAACGAGGACGATGAATCCCGTAGCATGACAGCCCGGATTTGCGACACGCTTTGAGGATTTCACACGTTCGCGCTGTCCTGAGAGTTCAGGGAGGCCGTAGACCCAATCGGGATTGACCCTGTGTGCGGTGGATGTGTCGATGATAGCGGTGTTCGGATTGCTGACTAGCGAGACAGATTCCCTCGCGGCATCATCAGGAAGACAGAGGAACGCTATATCCGCGCTGTTCAGGGCATCACGGCGGGCGCCCTTGTCCTTGCGGTTCTCTTCTGAGAGTGTGATGAGCTGAATGTCCTTGCGAGAACTTAGACGCTCATAGATTCTGAGACCTGTTGTTCCTGCGCTTCCGTCAATAAATACTTTCTTCATGGCAAAAATTATTCTCCGTCAAAATTTTATTGTTGCGTATTATAACCGGAGAATAAATTTTCTGTCAATCACAAACTCAAGTAATGAACAAAAGTTCACAAAATCCTTCTTGTGTGTACATGCCATAAATACAACAATGTGATAAGCTGTGCCAAAAGTTTTGAGGAGGAGTAATCATGTAATCCACGAGAAGACTGGCGGAAAAGTGTTCCCCATTCTCACAGAGCAGAAATATCCGGCCTCATACAGCGCGGCAGTTTCAGCAGGACTCGCTGAGAAAGCTAAGAATGCCCGCCCCGCACTCAGCACTCACATTGACGACATGGCCGAGTACAACACGGTGTTCATCGTTTACCCTGCGTGGTGGTACAAGATGCCTATGGCCGTGTACACGTTCCTTGACGAGTATGATCTGTCGGGGAAAGTGATCTACATGTGCGTTGTCTCAAGTAGCTCGGGCTTCACTGGGGAAATATCGCAGGTCATGAAGATGGAGCCTGAAGCGCAGGTCGTAAGAGGAATATCGGTGAACGGAGAGAAAGTCTTTGAGTCACGCGCTAAAATCGAGGAATGGATTGACGGCGTAATGTCGAACTGGTAGCCTGCATAGAAAATCCCCCTGCCATAATCGACAAGGGGGATAAATTTCAAAACGGCCACCACGATTTACTCCCGGATAGTCGTTTCAGTGCTTTCTTTGCGCGGGAGTCCCCGTTATTCGACGACTCCGTGTACCATTCGCGGGCCGTGTCAATATTCCTGCTCACGCCCTGACCGTGTTCATACATTCGACCTATCATGTACTGCGACGGAGCATGACCGTTCTTCGCCGATGACGTGAAAATCTCTGCTGCCTTTGCGTAATCCTTAGCGTTGTAATATTTCATTCCTGTGTCGTAATTCTTCTCGTCGTCTTCCTTCGGCGGGTTATCACGGTTCGCAAGTATCAGGCTCACATACATGAACTGCGAATAAACGTCTCCATTCTCGCCAGCAATCTTGTAGTAATTCATGGCCGCTTGGGGATTCTTCTCCGTTCCGAGACCATAGTTGTAAATGTCAGCAAGATATATTTCCGCCCTAACGTTTCCTTTGTCAGCATAATCCTGAACCATTCCGAGCGCACCCGAATACGCTCCCTCAGAATCGCCAGAAATCGCCGAAAGTTCCAGTATCTCCCCGAATGCTGATTTGTCGGCTCTCATCAGCGCGGCTATCCTCCTTGCGTGAACGGTCAGGGGATTATCGTTGCCGGAAACCTCACCTCGTCCGTCGAAGAAATCCGCAAGAATCATCGCAGCCTCCTTGTCCTTAGAGTTCATTCCTGACGTTAGAGCGTTCAGCTTCAAAGCCCTCAATGTGTCCTCAGGAAGCATAGGGAAGTCAACACCCGCCCTCATCTGTGAGAGCATGGCCGTTGTAAGTTCACTCTCGTAGCCGAAATCTATGTTAATCTCAGCGCACTTTATGGCTGTCTCCTTCTCGCCGAGCGAATAGTAGAGTGCCGCCGCAAAAAGATTGTTCTCCCAATCCTCGCGCATCGTGTTGTCCCTCATAGTTCCAGAAAGCTCAAGAATCTCATCGCGATTGTCATTTAATCCGCTGGAAAGCAACTTGTTAATCCTGTACTTCACGGCCTCAAGTTTGTACGGGTCTTTCCTCAGAACCGGCCTCCAAACTTCCCCAAAACGCTCAAAGCACTTCTCAGCCTCGCCGTAATCCTCCACTTCCTGAGCTGTCCTCGCCCTGTAAAACCAATAAGGCGGGTAAACTCTGAAATCGTCCTCAAGGGCTTTCAGCATTCTAAGCCTCCGCGATGCCGAGTCGGGTGCCTCGACAGCCCTGTAGAAATCATCGAGTGCCGTCTGAACAAGCCTGTATTCGTCTGGAAGGTGATACTTGTTGAGCAAGTTCCATGATGATGAGAGTAATTGCTTCTGAAGCTCGTTGAAGTCGGCCATGTCCTCAGCTTTTAGCCTGTAGAGTTCAGCGTCAAGGTTGAGACTTTCACCGACGTTCTGGTGCTTGAAGTAGCTCGCAATACATGCGCCGGATAATCTTCCGAACCCCGTGAAGAATGAGCTTATGCCCGTCTCGCCCGTGAGCATTTTCCGGGAGTTCTCGGCCATTTCTGAGAGCGCGGATTTTATGCGGTTGCCGCTCTGACTGTCATACTGCCTGCGAAGTTCGTCGGCCTCTTCCTGACGCAGCTTTTTGCCCTGCGAAACGTCAAGCAATTTCTTGTACAGCTCGGTTATCTCAGGGTCTGAACGAATATTGCCTATGCTCAAGTTGTTGATGATGTTCTGATACTCGGCATCAAGGATTATACGGTCTTCTGCTGAGAGTATCCTGTGAACTGAGACTACGGCCATGTTAAGCGCGAGCATCGTATGCTGAGGGTCGTATGCTGGTTCTGAAATTGCCGAAGATGAAAGCGCAACAGCAAGGATTATCCCTGCGAGAAATTTTCTCATGATGAAACCTCCAGCTAAAGCCTGTATCGTGTTATTCGCTCATTCGCATCATCGTAGACTTTCTCGTCCTCACGCGCACCAATGATCACGATTATCATCTCTGTTTCCGTCCGTATGAGCTTGTAGATTACCCGCAGACCTTCACCGCGCAATTTAATTTCGAGGCAGTTCGTGAGATTGACCCCGCCTTTGTTGCCGAGTTCAATTCCGTAACCGCCCTCGCCTCTTGGGAGAGGATTTTGCAATGTCTTGTTGATGGCTTTACGTACACGGATCTTCTGGCTCCCGTCAAGCTTTGTGAAATCGTCCGCCACTTCATCAAGGTATCCAATGTGCCAGCTCATTCTAATTCTATGTCCTCCCAGCCTTCGAGGTCTTCGGGAGTTATTCCGAACATGCGGTCAAAGTCTTCCTGTGAAATCAGCTTCGAGCGGTCGAAACGACTCAAGCGGTCTTCAGCAACTGCCATCAGTCTGACATCGTTATAGTCGTCAGACATCTTCAAGTATTCTTCGGGGGACATCAGGATACATTCAGCAGAATCATCGTCATTTACGACTATCTTTGTCCCAGAGCGCCTGACCTCCGCGAAAATCTGTCTCGCCTTTCCTTCTTCGAATGCCGAGAATGGGACTGTCGTCTTTGAACCGTTTAATATAGCGTCCATAACTATCACCTCTGATAATTTTTATGCGCTATATTTTACAGTGTCGACAGAAAATAGTCCCTTCCCGCGATTCTGAAGCGGCCTTACATTACCACCACGAATTTAATTTTTTCTCCGTCAGCCTTTCGAGGACTTTCTTTGCTCCGACATGGCCCCTGTTTGCAGTCTCCTGATACCACGAACGTGCCGCCTCCAGATCCTTGTCTCTGCCCTGCCCGTACTCGAACATATGCCCAATCATGAAAGCCGCCCCCGCATGTCCCTGTTGCGATGATAAACAGAAAAGCTCGAACGCGTCATTGAATCTTTTCTCACCGTAGAGTTTTATTCCTCTATCAAAAAATTCTTCAGCTTTGCGGCTGTCTAATTTTTTCTCCTGTGAGTAATCTTGACTGCCCAGCACAAGGTCAATATACATGAACTGCGAGTATACATCCCCGCTCTTCCCTGCCATCTCGTAATACTTCATGGCCTGCTTCACGTTCTTCTGAACTCCCCAGCCATAGTTGTACATGTCAGCGAGGAATATCTGCGCCGGAGTGTTCCCGTCATCAGCGTAACTCTCAACCATCTTGAGAACGCCGGAATACAGAGCCGGTATCCTGCCCTTTGAGGCGATTTCCTTCTGCGCGATGTCGTAGATGTTCCTGAACGCCGAAGTGTCAGCTTTTTTGAACTCTATGCTTCTTCGTGCGTGAAGTATATGAAGCCTCATGAAAGAATAAGGATGCAATCAGAGCAGAAGCTAACAATATTTTTCTCATACCGAAACCTCCCATTAAAATTTTTGCGAGCTGATAGATTTTTGGTATTGTATACTATACAATGGTTATGATTTTTTTATTGACTTGAAGTAGCATTTCATGTAAACTGCAAAAAATAGGAGGTGATTGAGTTGAAATACAGTGAAGCTTATAAGGACTTTATTCCCAAAGCGGAGGAATTCATTAACTCTTTATACTCAGGTAAAAACTTTGAGCTTGGTGATATTCCCGGCTGGAAGAATATGGACAAAGGTTTGCGTTTAAGTTTCGGCAAAAGTTTTCGTAAAGATGTACTGAATGGAATATTTACGGGCAAGGTAGTTGAAGCCGCAGAATACCCTAATGCCAAAAAGAGCAACAACCATAAAATGTACAAGAAGGTTTAGAACAAGACTATCCCCCGCTCATATAAACGGGGGATTTTGTACTGCCACTTTGCAGGTTTCCCGTGTCGGGTAAATTTCTCTGCTTGCTTGCAAATTTCCTTCATGACAAAAGGGGAATGTGCTTTTTTCCAGTATTTCTCGGATGACATGGCGTTCGTTTGGTGCTAAGTCACTTCCCCCAGTCTTGAACAGCAAATACTCTGCTACGGGCCTCAACGTATGGTACGTACTACAAGTCAACTACCTTTCCCTCCTTAATTTTCTTGAGGGAATGTTATAATTTTTCAATAGTACCTATACTGATTTACGCATTCAATTTGGTTTATCTGCCCTTGAAATTCTATTCCTAGCGTGGCTGGATGAACGATGAAAAGCCTCTTGAGGTTTCAATTTCGCCGAGCGGCATTTCTCCGGGATATATGCGTAACAACCCTATGCGTATGAGAATGTCAATGTGTATTTGAGTTGTCGCCGGGGTTCTGTTAATACCTTCGGACAGTCTGGTGATACTCATGTTGAAGTAGTTGCTGTGAAGATAGGACTGCGCGAGCATGAAGTCTTATATTGTTCTGGCTGTGCCATATAGCATTTTGTCGGTTAGTGTAATGTTCTCGTATTTGGGGTGGCTGCCTCTTCAGCTACTTTCGTCGTTTCTCTTGCTCTTTTTAGACTGGATAGACTTTTCTCATAGTATACTTACCTCGCTTTTGTAACCTGTCACCGATCAACAGCGGGAATAACATATTAAGACTGATAGCGAAGCCTCACACGACTAAAGTCGAGTGCTTCCAGCCGTCTTAATTGGCCGGAGTGCCTGTCTGCATATTCGGTCTAATCTCAGTACACAGATACAGGTGCATGTTCTTCTCCTAAACACAAGGGAACTTTTGCCCTCATGCGGGGCCTTACTGTCGCCAGCAAGGATTTTGTGTTACTCTTCGTAGATTGCGCGGGGGTTAAAATGCCTGCTTTCATAAGTCTATATCTCTACGTCAGTCACGGAGTGTGCGGCGGCATTTATCATCAAGTCTCTAACGTCATCAGAAATTGATCTTACGTCCTCAGACTTCTCAGCTTCCGTTATAATAAGCAACGTGAATAGTACGAATACCTAACAACCATAGAGGAGGAATAGCGTTATGCGTAAACTTTCACTCGTGCTCATAATTATTGCTGCAATGCTTACTCTTTGTGCAGGGATGTCATTTGCCGACATAGCAGATCCTTATCGCTTCAGGCCGCGCAACATTAGGCTAAAAACAGTTGCAACGTTCTCCCTGTCGCCGTCAGAAAGCGAAGACAATGCGCTCAAACTGAGGCTTAGGGCTTTTACCGACGGGATATATTCGTACACATTTTCTTCTGAAGATGTGGGCGGTTCCTCTGAAGACGGCAAAATCATTGCGTCCGCGACAGCTTCCTGCGATAAGGGCGTACACGTTCACTCCTTCAGCTTCACAGTGCCGGAAGAAGGGGAAGCATTAACCTACTTGCTTGAGGCTTCATTCTCTCCGGTGCCGCCCATTGAAGAAGATGATGATTTCTTGCCAACGTACAGTAAATCGGTCTTCACAAGAAAAATAACCGTACGCAAAAATAGGGGGACAGTCTACGTCTTCATTGAAGGAAAATAATATGCTTCTTATCCTTTGCACCATTCTTCATTTTTCGGTTGACGGAGTATGTGCTGCTGTACTTGCCGAATATGCTGTAAATGAGCCGGACTTCAGCTGGATAGTGTATTATTTTGAGCTATACAATTTGATTGCTTTCGGCGGTCAGTGGCTGGCAGGATTAGTCCTCGACAAGTACAGGAATTTTGTCGTTCCCTCACTCGCAGTTGTGCATATGATTCTTGCTATAGGATTCTTTCACGGGGCAGGGATATTCTGGCAGGCTGTTTTTATTGCGCTGGGGAATTGCATGTTTCATGTTTCGGCGGGAATACTAATCCTTGAACATTACGATGGCTTCAAGGAGCCGGGAATATTCGTATCATCTGGCGCTGTTGGTCTTGGACTTGGAATGTACAGAATCGTTGGTGCGTTATTCTTTGAGAGTGTCTGCGCTGTATGCACGGTTATAGCTGTCTTTCTTCTCGTTAAACACCCTGAAACTTCAGCGAGGGGTCAGCATGAGAAATCATCAGGGAAAAACCTTCTGCCTCTCACGATAGGATCGTTCCTGCTTCTTTTATGCGTTGTGCTTCGCGGGTTCGGCGGAAATTCACGAGTGCCTGAGTACGTTATGCTTATGCCCTGCGTTTTCATGCTGGGAAAATCAGCGGGAGGCATAGTGTGCGACATGCTGGGCTGGCGTAAAACTATCCTGGCAATATTTCTTCTGTGCTTCGCGACACTGCAAATTCACAGCACAGTCGGGCTGATAATTCTGTCATTCACATTCAACATGACAATGCCCCTTACACTGAGGCTCCTTCACCTCTCTTTCCCTGAATATCCTGGACTAACATTCGGGCTTGCGGCGGGATGTCTTCTTCCTGGGGCGTTCTTCGGAAGATACTTCAGTTTTCCAGCTGGTATTATGGCGGTTGTGCAGTTCATAGGGCTGTTCATTGCAGGATTCATATTCTGGCGTTACGGGAGGGATGAGAAATCTTCATACGTACTGCGATACTAACTGCATTGATTGAGACTCCTCTGTTCTGGCTGGCAGGGTACAAAAATCTTATTGACTGTTTACATTTCGCGTGGATCAACATAGTCAGTAACGTAATGCTTAATCAGTCGCTTTATGCTCTGGACATCCCGGCGCATTCATGGGGGCTGTATATTGCTGTAATCATTGGCGAAGTTCTAGTTGTCATTCTTGAGTTCGCAATGTCCTGCTGTATCATGGGGAGCATCGGGAAATTCTCTCTAATGAGGCTTTTCATCACGATACTTTTCACGAATGCCTCAAGTTTCGCGCTGGGTCTAATATTTATGATGCTATAACGAGATGGAAAGCACTGAGCGTAATAGCATATTCAGGCCGGCAATTACGCTCTGCATTACAGGATCATATCGTATTAGCTTCGCCTACAGCATCACAATATATGCAGCGGTAAATCCTGTTCTCGCGGTCAACAAGCCTGAATATATGGGGTAATTCCTGCTCTGTTGAGGTGATACATCTAGGATTTTTGCACTTTATGACATTCTTGAGAGTTTCAGGAAGCGCGAGATGTTTCTTCCCGATAAGCTGGCCGTCCTTAACATAATTGACCGTGATACTCGGATCAATATATCCCAGCATATCGAGGTCAATGTCAATAAGCTCATCTATCTTCACGATGTCCTTCAATCCCATTTTCTTGCTCTGGCAGTTCTGTATCAGCGCGACACAGCAGCTCAACTTGCTGAGTTTCAGATAATCATAGACTATCATGCTCTTTCCTGCCTTTATGTGATCGAGGACAATACCGCTTTTCACACCGTCAATATTCATCGAATACCCTCCCTTATTGTATGCCCAGAAGAAGCATAATCAAAGACATTCTCATTTGTTTACCGCACAATGTCTGATAGAAATATTTAGCTCTCGGGTCGTCGTCAACTGCTACGGAAATCTCATTCACTCTCGGCAGCGGGTGAAGTATAGAGAGGTCTGACTTCGCGGATTTCAGTTTCTCCTCGTCGAGAATATACGTATCCTTCAAGCGTATATAGTCTTCCTCGTTGAAGAAACGTTCTTTCTGTACGCGCGTCATGTAGAGAACATCAAGTTCAGGCATGGCGTACTCAAGCGATTCGGTCTCTTCCCAATTCACGCCGGACTTGTCGAGGGTTTCACGTACATATTCAGGCAGTCTCAGCTCGTTCGGAGCAATCATGATGTAGCGGTTGTCAGGATAACGGAGCATCGCCTCAATGAGTGAATGAACTGTCCGGCCGAACATGAGATCCCCGCATAGCCCTATAGTCAGCCCCGAAAGTTTGCCCTTCGTCCTTCGTATAGTCAGCAAGTCAGCGAGAGTCTGAGTCGGGTGGAAGTGCCCGCCATCTCCGGCGTTGATTACGGGGACTAACGATTTCATTGCGGCTACTACGGGTGCACCTTCTTTCGGGTGCCGCATTACTATGATGTCCGCGTAGTTGCTTATTACGCGAACAGTGTCGGAGACTGACTCGCCTTTTGCGGCTGACGATGATTTGCTGTCGGCTGTGCTTATCACCGAACCTCCGAGCGAGAGCATTGCGGATTCAAATGACAGCCTCGTCCTCGTTGAAGGTTCAAAGAATATCGTGGACAGGATTTTGCCTTTGCACTTCGATGAATATTTCTCTGGATCTGCTTCAATGTCGTCCGCAGTATTCATAAGCATCTCAATTTCATCTGTGGTTAAGTCGAGAATGCTCACTACGCTTCTTGGCTTTGTCATTTCATGCCTCCCTAATTCCGCCACGACTCATCTGAAGGGTTATCCCTGAATCTCAGTATTCGCTCTTCATCATCAACAGAGATGTATCCTTCACCGCTTGCAACTTTCAGCAGGGTATCCAAATCGCAGAGTGAGTGATTCGTCATTCCTGCCTCCGCGAGATTCTCAAGCCCCTTCTTCATAGAGTATGTGAATATGCTGACGATACCGAGAACATCTGCCCCTGCTTCCCTTAGAGTCTTTACGCACTCAAGGACTGACGATGCGGTAGAGATTAAATCCTCGACAACTACGACTTTCTGACCCTGAGAAATTCTGCCCTCAATCTGATTTTTACGGCCGTGATCTTTCGCGGAACTCCTCACGTACCCCATCGGCAAGCCAAGACGTTCGGCTGTCATTGCCGCGTGAGGTATTCCGGCTGTCGCTGTTCCCATGATGACCTCAGCTTCGGGGTGTGAAGCCCTTATCAGTTCGGACATGGAATCTTCTACGAGATTGCGTTCTTCGGGATAGGACAGAATTAGACGGTTATCACAGTATATCGGCGACTTTATTCCTGATGCCCAAGTGAACGGCTCTTCAGGACGAAGGAATACGGCTTTGATTCTGAGCAATGCTTTTGCTATTTCAACGTTTGATGACATGATAACTCACTCCCCGCAAAATTCATTTATGCAACGTTCGTACACTTCGAGAGGATTTTCCGCTCTTGTAATCGGTCGGCCAACCACAATATAGTCCGAGCCTAACTCTTTTGCGCGCTCTGGCGTTGTAACTCTGACCTGATCCCCCACGTTGCCATCACTGAAACGTATTCCCGGCGTAACAGTGAGGAAATCAGCACCAAGACGTTCATGAATCTTTCCTACCTCAAGGGGCGAACATACTACACCGTTAAGCCCGGCTTTCTTTGCGTTCTCCGCGTAATGAACGACAGTGTCCTCAACAGATGATGTGATGAGAAGCTCGTCATTCAGCTTTTGCGCGGAAAGTGAAGTGAGAAGAGTTACTGCAATAACCAGCGGTTTCACTTCGCATTCAGAGTTCAGCGCATCAACTGCGGCTTTCATCATGTCGATTGAGCCGGAAGCGTGGACGTTCAGCATATCGGGCTGAAGTTGGCTTAGTGAGCGTACAGAAGAGTATACAGTGTTGGGAATGTCGTGAAGTTTGAGGTCGAGGAAAATTTTATGACCTGATTCTTTGATTTTTCGGACAATATCGGGGCCTTCAGAGTAGAAAAGCTCCATGCCGATTTTCACAAACGGTTTTCTTGACGCGCCCCGTAACTTATTCAGGAATGCTAAAGTGTCTGAACAGCTCGGGAAATCAAGCGCGATAATTACATCTTTGCCCATAATCTTCCTCCTTTATTCTGCTACCCCTATAATGTCAGAAATCCTGCTAATTTTCAAGCGTTCACAAACTTCGGGAAGTTCATCAATGATTTTCTTGCAGATCAGAGGGTCAACAAGATTCGCCGAACCAATTTGAACAGCCGAAGCCCCCGCCATCATCATCTCGATAACATCATAAGCAGACGAGATTCCGCCAATCCCGATGACAGGAATCTTCACAGCTTTATGAACCTGGTAGACCATTCGCAGAGCCACAGGAAAAATTGCAGGCCCTGAAAGTCCTCCCATCTTGTTGGCAATGACAAGCCGTCTGGTTTTGATGTCTATCCTCATTCCGAGAAGCGTGTTGATCAATGACAGGCCATCTGCGCCGGAGTCTTCTGCTGACTTCGCAATCTCTGTAATATCTGTTACGTTAGGTGTCAGCTTTATATATACCGGCTTTGTCGTAACTGCTTTAACCTCGCGGGTTATCTGTGAAACGCTTGAAGGGTCTGTGCCGAATGCAAGCCCACCGCCGTGAACATTGGGACACGAAATATTTACCTCAATTATTCCGACATTGGGGACTTTATCGATGAGGCTCGCGCAATGGACGTACTCTGACACACTGAAGCCGGAAATATTTGCGATTACAGGCTTGTGAAAGATTTTGCCGAGTTTGGGGAGTTCCTCATTGATGACCTGCGTTATTCCAGGATTTTGGAGACCTACAGAGTTAATCATTCCGCATGGACATTCAGCTATTCTTGGCTGATTGTTGCCGTATCTGGGATATTGCGTCGTCCCCTTTATGCTGATTGAGCCTAATATATTGAGGTCGTAAAGTTCTGAGAACTCAAAGCCGTAACCGAAAGTACCTGAAGCCGGAATAATTGGATTGTCGAGATTTATGCCTGAAAGCCTCGTAGTTATGTCAGCCATTGTCTTTCTCCCATAGTATCTCTGAATGCTTGAATACAGGCCCGTCTTTGCATACGCGCTTGTATCCTGACGCCGTAATTATACTGCAACCAAGACACGCACCGAATCCGCAAGCCATTCTAGCCTCAAAGCTGAATTGCCCGTCAAGGACTATGTCATGCACCGCTTTCAGCATCGGCAAAGGACCGCAGGCATAAGCATATTTTTCACCGTTGAAAGCATCGGTAACGTAACCTTTAATGCCGCAGCTTCCGTCAACAGTCGTAACTTTGACATTAAGCCCCAGATTTCTGAACTCATCAATATAGAAGCAGTCATCAACAGAATTGAAGCCGAGTATTACATTCGGATACTTCCCCGAAGCTGTGAGATGTTTTGCCAGCCCATACAACGGGGGAACACCAACACCTCCGCCGACAATTACGGAGTCTTTAGGGGAGGCCGTTATGTCGTAGCCATTCCCCAGACTGATTAGGGCAGAGAGTTTTTCACCGCGTGATATTCCGCTGAGTTCATGAGTGCCTGAGCCTATGACCTTGTAGATTATCGTCAGGCTGTCAGCGTCCCAGTCGCAAACAGAAAAAGGCCGCCTTAAATAATGACCGGGCAGCTTTACATTCACGAACTGCCCCGGCGCGGATATGCCGGAAGTATCACCGCTAAGAGCCAAACGATATATATCGCGGGCTATCTCTTTGTTATCGTCAACACTGAAAATCACTTCACGCATTACGGCAATATCCCCTCGTACCTGTCATAAACTTTACGGCCTCCCAAGTATGTGGCAACAACTTCGCCTTGTACTTCTCTCCCGCCGAACATAGTAGACCGTCCCATTGAGAGAAATTTATCCGTGTCGACTATGTATTTCCGGCCAAGATCCATAATGACGAAATCAGCCTCGCAATTATCCTCGATGTATTCAGGCCCGGAAAGCCCGAAAATCTTTCGCGGGTTCACGCACATCATCTCTAGCAGACGTTCAAGCGTAATTACGCCGTTATTGCTGCTTCTGTTCTCAGGGTCTCCAAGAACGAGATTATGATACATTGCGGGGAAGCAAGTCTCAAGCCCCACGACACCAAACGCAGAATCATGAAGCCCCTTTGACTTCTCATCTTTGGAATGAGGAGCGTGATCCGTAATGATGCAGTCAATAGTGCCGTCCTTTATACCCTTGAGCAATTCATGCCTGTCATCAATGCTCCTTATGGGCGGATTCATTTTCCATTTTCCGTCGTCCTCGAGGTCATCGTCCGTGAAGATGAGGTAATGAGGGGCTGTCTCTGCTGTAACATTTACGCCGTTACTTTTTGCTTCACGAATCAGCTCGACGCTCTGCCTTGTTGAAACGTGGCAAATGTGAAGATGTGCGCCTGTTTCAGATGCGAGCCGTATATCGCGCTGGACTTCGAGATATTCCGAAGCGTTATTTATTCCAGTATAGCCGTGAAGCCTTGAATATTCGCCCTCATTGATACAGCCGCCGGGTTTCAGCTCACTTTCAACCTCACAATGAGCCGTTATGAGTTTTCCTGCTGACGAGATGCGAATCATGGCCTGCCGCATTAAATCTTCGTCCTGAATGCCCTTGCCGTCATCAGAGAATGCCGCGACATACGGAGAGATTTCTTCAATCCTCGATAATTCGCCCCGCCCTGTCTGATTCATCGTGATCGCTCCTATAGGGTATACATGAATCACGGCATCACGGTTAATCAGATCGATTTCAGCCTGAAGCTGTGATAGCGTCGAAGGCACCGGTTTAATGTTTGGCATAGCGCATACAGCAGTATAACCGCCGTGTGCAGCCGCCGACGTTCCAGTGCGTATGGTCTCCTTGTATGAGAAGCCGGGTTCGCGGAGATGAACATGAACATCAACAAATCCTGGAAACATGCACAAGCCCTCCAAGTCAATAACTCTTTCAACTTCATGAGGAAAGACGCTGACATTGGTTCTCAGTTTTCCATCGTGCAATAATACGCTATGCCTTTTTATTCCGTGTTGCGTGAAAACATTAGCATTCTTGAATAGTATAGACACAAAACCACCGCCTCTATGAACTCCGCCAACTTTGCGTTCTTGCCAGTCTCTATGACAGCAACTATTTTTCCCCTAATAACAAATCCTGCTCTCGTTTTTCCTCAACGTTCCTTTTTCTTCCAGCTTACTGTCAAGCCAATAAATTGACTGCAGCATATCTTTCATTATCTCTTCAACCGGCTTACTGTTATCCCAGATGTCAATTATCTCCCGTTTTTCACGATCATACAAAAATTTGCAGAATACACCGTAATCTGGTGCACTGAAAGTCCCGCCATAAAAGCCGTCATCATATTCTAAATCTCTGAAGTAGAAGTTAAGGTACGACATATCTGCTTTTCCTGCCTTCCTCCTGTTAATTTTGGAGGCATTATAACAGATTATTTTGCAACAAAGACTTCCTGATCACAAGATCTACAGGAAGAATCTCATCGTCATATTCAAGTTGAACGTACTTTGATGTGCCCATAGATTCGTCTCGTCTACGATGATGAATGAGGCATCGTCCTTCATTCCTAAAATACACAGCATCTTCTATCGAGTTGAAGACATAGTAACTGCTACAAAGCAGAAGCTTAAAAATTGTAGATTATACACGTTAAAATGGTGCGATAAAATTCTCATATCCTAATAAATCCAGATTGAGCGTGAAGGAGGCGTAAGAGTACTGGTTAAGAAATTGACTATCCTCTTGATGATGATTGCGTTAGTTATGGGGATTGCTGAGTGTGAGTGCGCTAGATATATTTTTATTTATTATTACTCATTGCGAGCTATGTTAAAGAAAGCCACGGCTGATACGCTTAAAATTTCACCAGATTTTTGCAGTGCCATTTTTACAGTTTTTCAATTGTGGTGAATATATCCTTAAAAGAAAATCCCCCAGTTTATGAGGCCGGGGGACTTTGTTGCTCAGTGCTACTCTTCTTGTTCAGCGACAATGTATAGCTCGATAGTCTTGGTGTTTCCGGCCATGACGTAAATCACGAACTCGCCGCTGACCAATTCGCCCGGAAGAACGAACGTCCCATCGTCAGCAACCTCAATCGCGGTCGCCTCGTCAGCAATGAACACTTCAGCATCCTTGAAGCCTCCCTGCCATTCGCCAATTTTGAACGTCAAGGGCTTACCTTCTGGAGCGTAAATCTCGCCTCTTAGTTCCTCGTCCCCGCTCACAACGCACAAGTCAATCTCAGCGTTATTCATGCCGGCTTCAGGCTCTGAATATTCCTCAATGACTTCAGGCGTGTTGACGGCAGAATCGTCAGCAAGATTTTCAGTGAGGGTTTCCTTAGTCTCGGGCTCACTGTTAGAAGCCTCAACAACTCCGACGATAATCACGAAGTCCCTCGTATCCTTGCCATACTTGTTCTTCGCCGTTACCTTGAAGCTGTAAGTTCCGGCCTTCTTGGGAGTACCGCTGATTATTCCTGTCTTTGCTGTGAGTTTTAGACCGCTCGGAAGGCTTCCCGATTTGCTCCACTTTATCGGGTCAGTTCCGTCAGCAACAAGCTGTGCCGTGTACTGAATGCCAACTATCCCCGATGGAAGATTCTCGTTTGTGATTTCCGGGACTAATCCGCTGACCTTGAGGCTGTAGGTCTTTGTTGCAGAGCCGATGTTGTTCTCAGCTTTGACTTTGAGCTTGAACTTCCCGGCCTCTTTCGGGATTCCTGAGATTCTTCCGTCCTCAGTGATGTAAAGTCCGGCGGGGTACTTGGTGTCCGCGAATGACCAAGTTATCGGGCCAGTTCCCTTGCACGCGAGCTGTGCGCTGTAAGGCTCGTTCTGAATCGCAGCAGGTATCTTGCTAGTCGTAATTTTCGGCTTGCTGTACTTCTCGCCAGTTATCGTGATGCTGATTTTCTGCGATGTTGTTCCGGCTGAGTTCGTGGCTTTCACTGTGAATGTGTAAGTTTTTGCCTTAGTTGGAACGCCGATTATTGTTCCGTACTCATCGAGCTTCAAGCCTTTGGGGAGTGAACCTGATTTCGACCACTTTATCGGCTTCGCTCCTGCAGCGTCAAGAACCGCAACGTATGCTGCACCAGTTTCGCCATCAGGAAGTGAGACAGTGTTAATCACAGGCTTTCCCGTGTTGCTTTCGCTGTCGTCGTTTACTTTGAGGGTGAATGTCCTTGTCGTATCGACGAGTCCGGCAATACTTGAGAGTTCCAGCGTGAAAGTGAAAGTTCCTGTTTCCGTCGGGCTTCCAGTGATCGAGCATGTCCTGCTGCCTTTGTTCATCGAGAGCGTGAGACCTTTTGGCAAAGTTCCGCCTGTCTTCCTCCACTCCATCGAGAACTCCGTACCTTCCGCCGTAATCCTCGCATTGTAGGCTTTGTCCTTAACGGCTTCAGCGAGGTCTAGGCTCGTAATTATCTCAGGCTTGTACCAAACAGGAATGTAAACGTCCGCGCTGTCAGTGCCTCCCCTGTTCGTTGCGGTGAGAGTGAAGTTGTAGGGCACGTGAGTGTGAGCGTATTTTCCCTCGTCTGTGGCCGTGATGGTTCCGCTGAGTTTTCCTGTTGAAGCATCGAGTGTCAGCCCGGGAGGAACGTTGCCTTTTACCGCCCACGTTATCGGATCTGTGCCTGTTGCTGCTGGCTGGAAGGTGTAGCTTTGTCCGGCGAGTATTATGCCCGAAGTCTTAGGGAGCGAGATTCTTGGCTTAACTGCTGGGGTCGGCTTTGGTTCAACGACGAGTGTAAACTTTTTCTGACAGTCGCAGTAAACATTTCCGCAGTCAGAAGTGAACGTGTAAGTCCCCGCTGTTGTAGGAGTTCCCCAAATGTCAAGTATATTGTTGTGGTTGGAGTATTTGAGCCATGCCGGGACATCAATAGCGGGTTTCAGCACCCAAGCTATTACATGGCCTCCTGACGCTTCTATTGTGGCCGAATATTCCTCGCCGACTATCGCGTTCGGGAGACTCTCAGTGAGCACTGTAATCGACTTGTAGACCAACAGCTCGAAAGTCTTGACGGCCGAAGTTAAAGCGTTTGATGCTGTAATGTCGAACGTGTAACTTAGTGCGTCACTGTCCCCCGCAGCAGTATCAGCAATAGTACCGCTGATCGTTCCCGTTGACGAATCGAGTGTGAGTCCTGCCGGAAGGTCTCCGCTTGTTACTGACCACGATGTTACATTTCCCGTCGCTGCGAGGGTCTGGCTGTATTCTTTCCCTGTTCCACCATCTGGGAGTGAGACCATCGTTATCGTGATTGGCTCAGGCTTGGGGTCAATGACGAGCGTGAAGTCCCTGAAGTCCTCAGTCCTTACGTTGGCAGTGTTGGCCTTGAGCGTGTACGTTCCTGATGTCTTGGGAGTGCCTGTGATTGTGCATGTTCTGCCATTTCCGGCGTAGATAAGCCCGTCAGGCAGCCCAGTGATGAGCCAGGTCATTCCGTGAATGATTGTGCCGTTCATCGTGATTGTTGCCTCGTAGACTTCATCGACCTTGCCTTTCGGGAGCGTTGCGTCCGTCGCAAACTTCACTGGTTCGGATACGCTTATCGAGAAGCTCTTTACCGCCGTACCTCCTGAAGTGTTCGATGCCGTAACCTCGAACGAGTACACTTTTTCAGCGTCCGCGTTATGCTCGATGGCACTTTCCGCGACTGTACCGCTGATTGTTCCGGCAGTTTCCGAGAGCGTCAATCCCTCAGGAAGTTCACCGCCTGTTACCTTCCACGATGTTACCGTCCCTGTTGCTTCGAGAGTCTGGCTGTATGTCTGGCCTGCTACCCCATAGGTCAGTGAGCTTGTCGTTATCGTGATTGGGTCTTCGACAACCTTAGGCTCAACAGTGAGTGTGAAGCTCTTGGAGTCCTCCGTCTCGGTATTTGCGACATTGACGCTGACAGTGTAACTTCCAGCTGTTGACAGTGTACCGCTGATTGTGCAGGTATTTCCGCTCGTAGTGTAGCTCAGTTCGTCGGGAAGCCCGGTGATTACCCAAGTCAATCCATTGCCCGCATCGCCCGTTGTCGTGATTGTAGCGCTGTAGTTTTCGCCTTCTTTGCCGTTCGGAAGCGATGAGGTCATTATCTTGATTGGGTCGGAAGGAGTCGGGGTAGGATCATCACCGCCCGATTCAGTGCCCTCAATCGTCATGCTGAATGTCCGCTCGGTGTATGCGTTGCGCCTGTCCGTAACCTTGAGGCCGAATGTGTACGTGCCTGTCTTATTGGGAATGCCCTCAAGGTAGAACTTCGCCCCGTCCTGCCGAATGAAGAATCCCGGAGGAAGCGCGCCGCTTGTGATGTTGAACGTGTAATCCGCCGTTCCGCCGCTGACCTGCACGTTTTTTGAGTACCAGTTGTTGACGGTGTAGCCCTTCGCAAAACTTCCGCCAAGCGACATGTCCGTTGTGACGTAATGCTGGTCGTTGATCTTCACGGTGAAATCACGCTCGGTGTAAGTGTTGCGCTGGTCAATGACTCTCAGCTTGAAGGTGTACGTTCCAGCTTTGTTTGGAATGCCCTCAAGGTAGAACCTGCCTCCATCCCGGCGAATGTAGAATCCTGGAGGAAGTGAGCCGCTCATAACCTTGAACGTGTAATCCGATGTTCCGCCGCTGATTTGCACACTATTGGAGTACCAGTTGTTGACCGTGTAGCCATCGGGGAATATTCCGCTCAATGACATATCGGTTGTCGAGGTTGGAGCTGAAGGTGCGTCGCCGTTAATCTTCACGGTGAACTCGCGTTCTGTGTAGGCATTGCGTGAGTCTGTATCTCTGAGCGTGAACGTGTACGTGCCTGGTGTATTTGGTATCCCGTAGAGATTCCAGCCATAGTACCACCGCAATGATAAACCAGGAGGAAGCGCGCCCTTCACTACCGTCAAACTATGAGTACCTACAGCACCATTAATTGAAACAGTGCTTGAGTAGTTCTCATTTACATTTTTGCCCGTGTCGAAGACTCCTTCGATTGACATATCCGATGCTGCATATGGAGTGTCATTTATCTTGACGGTAAATGCTCTGTCGATATATGCGTTCCTGCCGTCAGTAACTCTTAGGGTGAACGTGTACGTACCTCCCTTGTTGGGTATGCCGTAGAGATTCAAACCATAGTCCCACTGCAAAGATAAACCGGGAGGAAGAGCACCGCTAACTATGCTCAAAGACTGACCATTAACAGCCCCATTGACTGAAACAGTGCTTGAGTAGCTATCGTTCACACGTCTGTCCGTTGTGAAGTCTCCCTCAATCGACATGTCTTCGGCCTCATATGGAGTGTCGTTGACCTTGATGATGAAATTTCTCTCCACATATTTGTTCTTGCTGTTGACCGCCCTCAATGTGAAGTTGTACGAGCCGCCCGTGTTTGGAATACCTGCGAGAATCCCAGTACCATACCAGGGTCTCAACGATAATCCCGGAGGAAGAGTTCCGTTGCTCACGCTCCACACAGTAGTGTTATCATTGTCATCATAGCCACTGAGACTCACACTAGATGAATAGCTCGCGTTCACTTTTATGTTCGTCAGCAAATCTCCAGTGATAGCCATGTCATCAGCCATAGTCGGCGCGCTGTAATTCCCTGCCGTTATGCTGATGGTGCTGCTGATCTCCGTGTACGAGTTCCGCCTGTCAGTTACTTTCAGAACGAACGTACTATCCCCAGCCTGCGTCGGAACACCTTCAAGCCAGAACCTGCTCCCGTCTTGCCGGATGTACAGCCCCGCCGGAAGAGTTCCTGAAATGTTGAACGTGTAATCCGAGACTCCTCCGTCAACGTCAACATAGCTCTCGTACCATGTTCCTGTCTCTCCAGAAGCATTGAATGACCCAGACAGCGACATATCATCAGCCTTGTAGCTCTCAGCGTCAACCGTTACTGAAAGCTCACGTTCAGCGTAGCAGTCCCGCCTGTCCGTTACTCTCAGCTTGAACGACCACGTTCCCGCAGTGTTCGGGATTCCCTCAAGGTAGAAATATGCTCCGCCCTGCCTGATGAAGAATCCCGGAGGCAGCTCACCTTCCATGATGTTGAACGTGTAGTCCGATGTTCCCCCACTGACTTGAACATTGCTGGAGTACCAGTTGTTGACCGTATATCCTTTGGCGAAATTGCCGGATATGGTCATGTCGTCCGCCAGCTTTGCCCATGCAGTCCCGCAGAACATCATCACGAGAACCGCACAGAGCATCACGAATTTCCTTCTTCTCATGTTTTTATCACCTTTCTTGAAAAGATTTTCCATTTGCCACGTTGCGCCCCAACCCAGCAAAAATTAAGGAGGCTTTTCCTCGCGGCTGTATGATGGAATCTTCTCCCATGCGTGGAGTGTATTGATTTGAGTATTTCTGCTGACTGTGAAAAATGTTACAGGTAGGCTAGTGCTGTGCTGTGCTGTGCTGTGCTGTGCTGTGCTGTGCTAGATCGGAAG
>CALGGR010000215.1 GCA_937915755.1 uncultured Fretibacterium sp.
CGAAGTTACGGGGTCATTTTGCCGAGTTCCTTAACAAGGGTTCTCCCGTTCGTCTTAGGATTCTCTCCTCGCCCACCTGTGTCGGTTTGCGGTACGGGCACGTATTTGCTCCTTAGCAGCTTTTCTTGTCAGCGTGAATTCAACAGCTTCCCTACTTAAGTTCGGTCCCCATCACGACCCAGCCTTGGCACGCGTACTTCACTACGTACCAGCCTCATCGCTTGGACGGAGTCTACCATCGCTCCGCTCTGTCTATCCTTCTGCGTCACTGCTTCGTCAATCGCTCTTACGTGGTGCAGGAATATCAACCTGCTGTCCATCGCCTACGACTATTGTCCTCGGCTTAGGCCCCGACTTACCCTGAGAGGACAAGCCTTCCTCAGGAAACCTTAGGCTTTCGACGGCAAAGATTCTCACTTTGCTCTCGCTACTCATGCCGGCATTCTCTCTCCAATACAGTCCACAGTCTCTCACGATCCTGCTTCTGCCCGTATTCGTTGCTCCCCTACCAATCGCGTATCTTACAACTCTCTCTGTACGTTTTATCCCCTTATGGGATTTACAGGTCTCTCTTCGTTCGACCTGTACATGTACCTCAGAGAGTTCTAAGATACGCGATTCCAAAACTTCGGTGTACGGTTTAGCCCCGGTACATTTTCGGCGCACATTCACTCGACCAGTGAGCTATTACGCACTCTTTGAATGAGTGGCTGCTTCTAAGCCAACATCCTGGTTGTCTGTGCAACTGCACATCCTTTCCCACTTAACCGTTACTTTGGGACCTTAGTTGTTGATCTGGGCTGTTTCCCTTTTGACGACGAAACTTATCTCCCGCCGTCTGACTCCCGTGAATCAATTATCCGGTATTCGTAGTTTGATAGGGTTCGGTAAGCTTTGTGGCCCCCTAGCCCATTCAGCGCTCTACCCCCGGTAATCTCTCACGAGGCTAGCCCTAAAGCTATTTCGGGGAGAACCAGCTATCTCCGAGTTCGATTGGAATTTCTCCGCTATCCACAGCTCATCCCCGCATTTTTCAACATACGTCTGGTTCGGTCCTCCACGACGTCTTACCGTCGCTTCAACCTGTCCATGGATAGGTCACCCGGTTTCGGGTCTACTGCGTGCAACTATTCGCCCATTTGAGACTCGGTTTCCCTACGGCTCCGGTGCTCTACACCTTAACCTCGCTACACACAGTAACTCGCCGGCCCGTTCTACAAAAAGTACGAGGTCGCTTTCGCTCCCTCTGCTTGTAAACACAGGGTTTCAGGTTCTCTTTCACTCCCCTCCCGGGGTGCTTTTCACCTTTCCCTCACGGTACTCTACTCTATCGGTCACTGGGTAGTATTTAGCCTTACGGGGTGGTCCCCGCTCGTTCACGCCGGATAACACGTGTCCGGCGCTACTCTGGATCCTGCCGGCCCCCTTAAGGATTCGCGTACGCGTCTCTCACGCTCTCTGGATGGTCTTTCCAGGGCCATTCCGCTTCCCCTCGGGGTGCCTTCCGCAGTCCGAACCCCATGGGATAATTCCCATGGTTTGGGCTCTTCCGCGTTCGCTCGCCGCTACTTACGGAATCATTGTTATTTTCTCTTCCTCCGGCTACTTAGATGTTTCAGTTCGCCGGGTTCCCCCCGCATGGCTATGGATTCACCATGCGGTGGCATGCAGCGCATGCCGGGTTTCCCCATTCAGACATCCGCGGATCAATGCTCATGTGCAGCTCCCCGCGGCTTTTCGCAGCTTATCGCGTCTTTCATCGGCTCCCAGTGCCAGGGCATCCGCCCTGCGCCCTACTATGCTTAACCTCTTTGCCTCCCCGCCCCGTGCCGGGCCGCCCCGCCTTCCCCTCCAGCCGCTGGCGGCGGCTTTTGACGGGTCATGGCGGCAAGCTCCCCGGCCCTCTGGCGGGCCAGTCCAAAAATGGTTCTCTACATGCCCTTACAGGCGAATCTGTAAGGCATGTCCTTTTGTTCTTTAGTCTTGCTTGCTATTGCTTTCTCGATTTACATATCGTGTCATCAATATTCAGATGGGTCTGCGCCGGAACCAGTATAAGCTCCGCCCGTCTCCATCTTCCTATCAACGACGCGGCTTGATGTTCGATGTTTGTCTTCTATTCAGTTTTCAAGGTATGGGCCGTATGTGGCAGGCACATACATGGCTGGCGTTTTGTCCGCCATCAGCATGCAGGAGGCTCTTGTCAAAACTCCTGGATGCTCATCGCGTACAAAGCGGTTTTATAAAAAAATGTCTGGCAGCCGCCTGCTCTCCCATGCCGTCTCCAGCATAGTACCATCGGCCGCACGGATCTTCACCGTCGTGTTCGGGATGGGAACGGGTGTGCCCTCCGCACGCATCGCCACCAGACAGATTTATCAATGTTGTTTCCAGCCATTCGGAAAGCCTCGCGCCGCCCCGCACGCGCGGGCTTTTGCTCGCTGCTTTCCTCATTTGCTCCGCCCTGTGACTTTTCTGCCTCGGTAAAGGGTATCTCGGCGGCTTTGAGATAGAATATCTTATAGCTTCCCGACTGGTTGGATACATATATCGTCAGGTCGGCTGTCTCTGTCTTTACACTGCCCGAGAAGGTCACCTCGGTCTCTACCTTATAGGGGTTATTTATATTATTTACCCCCGATTCGAGCTTGATCGCTTTTGTTTCGGTCTCGTCAAGCTTCTTGGGGTCATCAAGCTTTACGCTTATAGTAAAGCCCTCGCCGTAGCGCTCGTTCAAGTCCTTGCAGTAGTAGTCGCTCATATAGTTATCCTGATTTGCCATGCGGAATCGTTCAAGCTCCTCATCTTCCATAGCGAACGAACGGACAACACGTATAGCCGAAAATGCTTCTTGGGCAGTTGCTGTTATGTCGGCTAAATGTTCCTGCACTTTATGTCCGGCCTGACGGAGTTTTTTTGACGTGAAAGAAAGCATTAATCCCACCACAGGCAGAGCTAATACTATAAGGCATGTCAGCTTCCAGTTGATATAAAGTATAAATGCAAACATTCCCCAGAAAGTTACGAGATTGAAGAGCAGATCTATAATTGTGCTGGTAACTATATTTTGCAGTGTCGAAACATCACCGGTTATCCTGCTCATCAGTTCGCCTATCCTTGAAGCGTAAATCTTCTTGAGGCTCATTCTCTGCATATGGTCATAAAGTGCTATGCGTATATCCATCACTATGGACTGTCCGGCCTGTGTCATCAAGTAACGCTGAAAATATGTAGTTACTGCTTTTAGTCCGAATATAAGAATGATAGCACCGCAGATTATATTGAGCATTTTAATATTCTTTGATATTAGAACGTCATCAACAACTGTTTTGAACAGGTACGGAGGAATAACATTCAGCCCCGATGAAGCCAGCATGAAAAGCATAGCAGATAATAACTTGAAAAAATGTTTCTTTATATAGAACACTAAAAAAGATATGAGAGTTTTGTTATCCATAATTCACCCCTATTTTGCTCAACAATATCGCATAATCTTGATGCCGCCCCGGAATCTCCCGACAGCCTCAAAAAGTCCTCGCGTGTCTTCTTCAGTGCCTCTTTATTCTTGAGCTGTGCGCAGATCTCTTCCGCAGCATCTTCGGGCGTAATATCCCCGTATTTCTCGTTCATGACCATATGCCCCGCTATCCTGTTGGGCAGTGATATGAACCCTCCCCACCTGCGTATAAGCCTCATTGCACCATAACGCCGCAGTTTCAGGCCGATTACAGGAAGCCGCGCAATATACCCTATAAGCCCCGCAACAGGTACGAACCGCAGAAACGTCTCCGGAGCAACGACAAGAGCAGGTAGACCGCAGTGCATAAGCTCAAATGTATTTGTTCCCGGCTGAGTCAGAGCATAATCTGCAGCCCTCATTGCCACACCTGCACCGCAGCGTACAGGATTAAGCCCAGCATTCTGCCACTGTGCAAACTCTATTTCCGGCATGAACTGGGAGAACAGAGACCGCACCCTGACTTCAGGTATACGTGCTTTCAGTCCGCTGTGAACTTCAACGAGCCAGTTCAACGCAGCATTACGTATTGCAGGACGGCTTCCGGGCAAAAATAATATTCTCGGTGAATCTTTCTGCTTCGGCCAGTTCCACGAACTCATAGCCGGTGATGATACGTCCATTGCAAGCGCGTCTTTCACTAAATCACCGATAACTGAAGCTGTAGTTACCCTTTTAGCCTGTGATTGGTATGCTGTCAGAAATTTAACACCGTCAATCTCCTTTCTTGGCCAGTATGTATAGCAGGTCAGCGGAGCTTTTGCCTTCCTCGACATTCTAAGGCCGTACATTATATCGCCTCCGAGCTGTATTACCCGGTCAGCCTTCTCAAACGCTATATCCTGCCATATTCGGGAAGCACTTGCAGGGCCTTCAAGTTTATCCACGCCCATGAGAGACGCAGCATCACGTTCATGCCCCGAAGCAAATTGGCACGGAAGAAGCCATAAAGATATAGAGTGTCCTCTTTTCCTCAGTTCCATAGCAACAGGCCGAACCCAGCCCCATAATTCACCAGGCCCGTTGGTCAAGACAGATATACGCAAAAAATTCACACTCCTGAATAATAATTAGTGAAAGAAATTATAATATGACCTTAATATTTCAGCAGGAGATTAATAGTTAAATGTACAGAAAATTATTATCCAGC
>CALGGR010000216.1 GCA_937915755.1 uncultured Fretibacterium sp.
TTTTTTTATTTCAGGGGTAAAATGAAATGAATGAAAATCATGGAACATAAATATTACAAAATAGCAATTCCCAGTGTTTGAGCTAGTTTACGTATAGTATTTCTGCTAGGCGGATGTATCTGGCGATTTTCTCCAGCGATGAGAGTTTAAGACGATGATAGATGATAGCAGTAAAAGATTAAGCAATTTTAGCCGGGATTCAGGAATGAGTTCCGGCTTCTTGTTATAATTACCCCACAAAAGAAGTGAAGAAAACGCACGAAGATAGAGAAAAGAAATAGCAGAGTTTGACGCTGGCGTATGATTTTCTGTTCAGCAAGATAATGTTAGATACATAACTGTGTGCTGAAATGTTGCGGAGGATATTTCCTAATCTTGATGTAAGTGAAATCCGGCTAGTGGAGGCGCAAAAAGCGTCAATAATAACTGGTTGGAATGTAAACACAGCTATATAAATCGTGAACCGTAAGTGTTAAGTGTGATAAACCCTCTCTCTCAGAATGCAGTTATGGAAGGTTCTGTATAAATTTAATCACCTTCGTAAAACTCTTTCAAATCAGTAATGGAATCTTGTAGGATGAGATTCATTTTGTCAGCATCAAAAATTTTTAGATCAGATTCATTTGTACCGAGCCATTCACAGTATTGTTCATACTCTTGGCCTTCTTTTTTGTTGAAAGCCAGAGCGATTCTTTCAAGGCCGACAGTCCCGCCACAGTCCTCGATAATGCCGTATCCTTTGCCATTAAGGACATGTGGAAGTTTCTTGATAGTAGTATAAGAGTTCGGTGATGATTTCTTCAAGCGTAATGATAATTTCCCAGCTATCACCGAAATCATATGTGAAAATAATCTTTTGACCTGCAAATAACAAGACTTTTTTGAGAGAAATAGAAGTGGCATTTTTTATATCCTCATCATCAAAATTATTAGTAAGGTTACCGCTTTTCAAAGCGTAGTATTCCTTGCTATCTGGAGAGTAAAAATTGAATAAGTGATACCCCTCCATTTTATAGAGTGTTATCCACATGTAGGGCAGACGCGATAATTTCATGCTAACGGTAATAGATATATTTTGTGGAGATGAGCCAGCGTTAAATTGTGTCCAGCACACAGAAAAGGGAGACATAATAGCGTCAGATAAGTTGTTATCAGGGGCTGAAACGATGGGGAAAGTAGATGAGCGAAGATTTACGCATCTGAAACGCCCTCTGAAAAGCGTAGAGGGCGAATATGACTACATAATAATAGATACGCCGCCGTCGATAGGAGTAGCGTTGAAAAATGTATTGGGGGCAGTAGATTATGTGATAATTCCCGTAGAAGAATCCGGATAGTTATTGGATGGACTGATGGATTTTGCGACAGCGTTGGACTTGGCGCGAGAGAATAATGAAGGATTGCGAGTAGCGGGAATATTGACAGTGAAAGCGAAGGAACGGACGCGAAAATCGAAACGAATGGGCGAATTATCAGCTCAAGTAGCCGAAAAGCTGGGAACAAAATGCTTCCGTACGAAAATCCGAGAGAGTGTAGCATGTACGGAAGCCTTGACGGAATATTATGTACCACTACGAGAGTACGCGCCGAAGGGAACGACTGCAGAGGATTATAAAAATTTAGTAGATGAGCTAATGGAGGAGCTAATATAATGGCCAAAGGGACATATACGAACAAGGCGGCGCAAAAAGTAGCAGAATTTCGATCAGAAGCGGAGGTCGGACCGATAAAAGCGGAAAAAAAGAAAAGTGGTCGTCCCTCGAAGGGGAAAGTGCATAAAATATCACTGTCAATTCCTGTAGACGTGTATGAAGGAGTGGAGTTAGCCTCGTACTTTTTCAGGGGAAATATGACAGCGTACATAAATAATCTGATCAATCGAGATTTGGAGAGGAATCTTGAGAAGTATCGAGATTTTAAGACAATGATGGAAGAAATGAACCAGACGTTGTAAAAGGAGGAAAGCAAAGATGGCAACACACTGCTTTTGAGCGAATAGTATTGCACAGCACATTTGTGAAAACTCTACCGCGTTAGGAAGTCATATACTATCCTAATAGACAGGCAATCATTTTCAGACTCTGAAAACAATATAGGCATAGAAATGAGGGTAAGTTTTTTCAGCTATTTATGTCAACTGAGTCGTAGCTCTCTGCGGAAAAGTATCATCTTTCACCACAATCTAGCGCACCGCCGTAGACTGTATATTAAATCCAGCGGTGCAAATTTCGTGTTTTTAAGAGTTAAGCATCATAATATGCGAATATCATCAAATGAAAGGTTTGTAGCTTGATGAATATCATTGTCGCTCAAGCCCATTTGACGTAAGCGTCTAGCGGTGTCAAGTTTTTCTTCCCTCCGCCAACGTTCCTCACCAACAGCGATACCTTCTTTAATGCCAGCGTTGTAAATGGTTTTGCCTTCATGTTCAAGAATTTGACCGCCCATAATATCATTCACTCCTTTTTGTACATTTTTATATTTAGTGGCAATATTTTCAAGAACCTTTTTACTCATGTCGAGAATAGTTCTTCTGTAATAGGCTGAAATGTGTCCTTCTGTAACTTCCTTTTCAAGCCTGTCCATGAAGTCAACATAAACCTTTTTCAAGTTTTCTAATGCTTCCTCGCTGGCCTCATATAGAGGGAAGTTCTTTTCAAGGTTGAAGATATAGAAAGGCAGAAGGAACAATAAGTTTTTATCGAAAATCTGTTGTAAAGAGTATGATTGAATTTTCATAACTGGGACATCGAAGGAGACAGACCCACCCGGAGTATTGATGACGATGTTCATGAAGTTAGGAGTACTCTTTTTAGAGCGCAAGAAAAGGACAGCGGCATTCGGAATGGTAACAATGAGCTTGTATTTGGTGATATTCCCAGAGTCAAGAGCTTCCTGAGTGATGTATTCAAAAATTCTTATGAGGAGAGTATCATCATCAGTAGATTGACACTCAAAGATGAATTTCTCCTCCGAGTTATCGTGCGAAATAATAGAAAAAGAACTATCTGTAATTCTTTTCTGTTCCTTACCGTCCTGCTGGTTAATGAAATGCTCATTAGGACGAAAAATAATTTGCTCATCGCCTGAGTAGTTTTTGCCGAAGATCTCGTTGATAAGAGGAATAAGCAGTCTCACACAATCATTCATTAGTGTCCTAAATGTATCGTCATAAGGAGTAGGAACAGTATTTTGATTTGTGTTCCCTTGATCGTGAATACTCGTACTAATCGCCACCTATATGAATTATAGATCAAATTATACATTACTCAGAAAGTAAGTATGGGAACTGCTTTGTAGCACCTGAAAATCTTAGCTGCGCCCAGATAACGGGAATCGAAGCCGAAGGGAGACTGGCTAAGTAACCAAATTTCGTCAGAAGCGAGAGTAATGGGAAGATTGAAAGCCCTTAGAGGCTGTCCCGCCCTGTCATGAGAAAGAGGCTTACTGTCTGGGAAAGGAACGCCGTTAATGAGAATGAGTCCGTTATCGCCCAATTCAACAGAATCACCTTGAGACCCAGCGACAAGTTTTAGGAAAGGTTTGCGTTTTCCCCACATATTGAGTCTAAAGTAATCAGGAGGCACCCACTCAGTGGAGGAAAAAGCGTCAATGGGAACTAGAACGAAGTCTCCTTTTTGCGGGAGAGTGTCGAGTTTTAACCATAGTCCGCGAGGAACGGAAGCGGTAGTGTTGAGAATGAAGCACTGCGAACAAATGAGAACGGCAAGGATTGACCCGATAAGAATAACGAAGAGAGCATTGCGGCGTTGAAATTTTCTGCACATAAAGGGTCTCACTTTCTGAAAACGGGCTTACCGTTTTTGTCATCAGCGGTAATTCTGCACTCAGGATAATTAGAACAACCCCAGAACGAGCCGTTTTTGCCGTTACGCAGGAACATGGGCGCACCACAACGAGGACACTTAACATTGCTTTTCTTTGAAGACTTCTTGCTGTCGGATTTTTTGGACTTTGTATTGTCCATTCCTAGAACGGTAATAGGCTTTGCGGAGGATATGATTTCTCTGATATTGTCCTGAATGTAGTTGATGACTTCGTCAATGGATATTTGAGAATCCTTAATTTTTCTGAAGTAAGCTTCCCAAACGGCGGTAAGGTCAGGAAGAGTAATATTGTCTGGCAAAGCGTGGATGAGACAGCGAGCGGCAGAGGACGAGATGATATTTTTACCCTTCTTAATTAACATGCCGCAGTCGATGAGTTCCTTGATAATTCCAGCTTGAGTAGCGGCTGTACCGATGCCGTCAGTATCTTTGAGAATTTTCTTGATTTCAGAATCCTTAACGTAGCGATAAACTTCATTCATGGCTTTGAGCAGAGTGGCCTCAGAGAATCTAGCGGGAGCTTTAGTATT
>CALGGR010000217.1 GCA_937915755.1 uncultured Fretibacterium sp.
GCTTCGCGATCCCTGATATGGTTCGAGTGGTCAGGCGGCCGTTCCTGTGGCGGTTACTTGTGCTGACGAACAATGCTTCTGCCCCGCTTGGGTATCCTGCCCCGTTTGGGCGTTCCGCACAGTCAGCTCTTGCTCTCAGATACTCATTGATCGCCTTCAACACCGGTTCTGGTAGTTTCACAAACTCCGTTCTGTCTTTTCTGCCTTTGCCCTGAACATAGAGAACCGTGAAATCGCCGAGAGTCCTTATATCTTCAACGTTAGCGCGGCTAACCTCTATGGTTCTCAGCCCGCCGACACTCATTAAAGCCATTATGGCGTAGTTCCTTTTTCCTTCAAGTGTTTCACGTTCTATTGTGTTCAGCACCAGCTTTAGCTGCTTTGCGCCGAGGAAGTCTCTCTTGTGTCCTCTTTCCTGTCTTGGCGCTTTCACACCGACGGCCACATTCGGAAAAATGTTTTTCTGCTCACACCATGAGAAGAAACGACGAGTGGCGGCAAGATATAGAGCTATTGTTGCGGATTTGCAGTTTCGGGCTTCTAGTGTCTTTTTGAACAAGAGAATATCGTCATATGTAGGTTTAGAGATATTGTTATCATGAAGAAAAGAGAATAGCTGCTTTAACGCTCTGCGGTAAGTAGCCATAGTCTTCTCTGACACGTCAAGAAATAAGAAGAAGTCGGTTAATAGATATTCACCGAAAGACTTAATATCAGAATACTATTTTTCCTCTAAGTTCATTTATCCCTTTTTCTCCTTAACATTTTAAGCATAAATATTATACATTTTGAACTCCAAAACTGTAAAGGTGCATTAGCAGAAATTAAAAATATGAGTATTTTCAAGGGGTATTAGCAGTATGAAATATAGAATGCTGATAGAGTTTTAGAGATATATAGTTAAGTCTCTATTTACAGTGAATATATTTAGAAGTTAAGTAATATAGTTCTTAAGCAGTATAGTTCTAAAATAGAATAGTGATAAAATGAAAAAAGCGGTAAAATGCAAAAACAGTAAAATGCAAAATACAACAAGATACCCACATTGATTCTGATATATGCTTTTTAATATGATAACGTATTTCTGTGTTTACCTTTTTTGGTAGTTTACTTTTTTATATTGAATTTAATAGTGGTATACACAATATTCCCGAACACGAAAGAAGTAAGAGCCTGTATAATATCTCTGAAAAAGGAAGGTGAAAAGAACTGGATAAGGACGGAATCTGGAAGGATGCAATAGAGCAGTATTTGCCGTTGCTCCTGAAGCGAATGATGCCAGAGCTTTATGAAGACGTGGACTTCACGCAGAGTGTAACGTTCCTGGACAAAGAACTGAGGGATACGCTTCAAGTCATGGGAGAAGACCACAATGCCGCACGCTTTGTGGACACATTGGTACAGGTGCCGCTGAAGTCAGGAAAGGATCAGTGGGTGTTGCTTCATATCGAAGTGCAGGGCTCAGGTGGTGAGAATATTTCGCTGAGAATGGTTCTGTACTGTTGTCTTATTTTCGCGCATTACAGGCGAATGCCGGTAGCCTTGGCGATTCTGACAGACAAACGGCCTTCGAGCGAGACACCAGGACGGTTCGAGTTCAGCGAGTATGGGACGGAACTGCTGTACAAATATAATGTGTTTGAGGTCTATGGTCAGAACGATGAAGAGTTGTTGACCAGCGAGAACCCGTTTGACAGCTTTATCTATGCGGCAAAGAAGTACGGGGACTATATGAGCCAGGACAAGCAAAGGGTAAAGCTGGAATATCTGCTGAAGATAACGAGAAGCCTTCAAGCATTGGGACTGAACACCAAAGAACGAGCGGGTATTCTAGTTCTTGTGAGCCGGCTGATCAACCTTGAAGATACGGAACTTCGGAAGCAGTACATTGAAGAATTGAAGGGAGAGAATGAAATGGCAGAATTGAATTGGTTAGAAGAATACTTTAAGGAAGAAGGACGCAACGAAGGCATTGCAATAGGCGAAGCACGTGGTCGAGAACGAACCAACAGTGCTATCAATACCGCAATAGACTTTATGCGTTCCAACGGAATGAGCAATGAACAGATCAACGCATTCAGAAATTCTGTATTAAGTCATTAACCGGCAAAAGTGTTCCGGTTGCGCCCCTAGTTTGGCAGAGAAGTCTTTCACTGTTTGTCTTCTGACACAGAGTCTTTCGACACAAGATCGGCACTGGGTATCCTGAGAACAATTCTAGTGATAGCGACCGCGACCTTTTTTCCTGCTAAGGAGTAGGAGACACGCTCATTGCCGTTTTCTGCGCCTTCTGGAATTGTGAAGCCAAGAGCAACGCTGGCTACTAGGCATGTGAGTATCAGTTTTTTCATTTTTGTTTTCCCCTTTCTCAAAGGTTTGTATCTTCATCAAATGTTTGCATCACTTTTTCTTGCATTACATGCTGGACACAAGACCTGACCGTTCTCGATTTCAGTTTTGCCGCCTCTGCTCCAAGGCACGATATGATCAGCTTCCCAGTTGTTCCAGTCACAGTGGATGCCGCACACCTTGCAGTTACCATTATCACGCCGATAGATAACTTGGCGTTGAGCTTCGTCAAAACTTCGTTTGGAGTCCTTTTGCGGAAGATTCGGAACCGTTGCCAAAAGGCTTTCTTTCAAGAAGTTATGCCTGTATCGTAAAGAATCCTCAGCGTCAGATGAATGTGAAAGATGCTCATGATAAACGATAAGCCGCGGGTCTTGTTCTTCAGGAGCTTTCTGTTCATCGAGCAGCCTGTCAGCTTCAAAACCAGCAAACCAATTAGCGATTTCAGCTTCTCTACCCTTAATATCGTAATTCGGCAGCATATCCATAATGAGGATGAACAACGATACAATATTGTAGCGTTTGAGTTCAGGTACCTTGGAATGAAACATATTGTTCAAATAGTCGAGAACCCTTTTTATGTTTTTTGCCTCTGGACAAGCCGTGTCAAAATTCTTATGAGCGTCATACATTCTGTTCAGATCAGCGTTTTTGATGTTACAGATATTTTGAGTCAAGGCAAGGAGCGTCATTTGAGCAGCAATCAGGTCATAAGCGAATCGAGTGTTTGCAAAATCTACCTTGGAGAAGAACTCGTGTTGGGTGAGTTCTCTAACGAAGTCGCGCATGTGTCCAGGCATAGCATTACGCTTTTCTTGAGCCTTCAGCGTAGTGCCATTCTGAAGTCTGAGAAAAATTTCGCTAATTTCTTCTTCATTTTGAGTATCGAGGATCACAAAATCAATATTGTAACTGTCAATGATTGAAGCGACATCAACATTAAGCTCACTGTACTTCTGGTTGGCAACAGCTATTCCGTTAACAGGTTCAGCATCTTTAGCGAGTGGAAATTCATCATCGTAAAAAGACCAAATGGTGCGTATTCTCTGCTGGCCGTCAACAACATCGTAGGTGTCGTTGCCTTTATTGTGTAGATAGATTTTGGGTATATCAAAATCCCTAAGAATGGAATCAATCAAGAGTTGCTTCTGTGCTTTAGTCCATACAGCTGGTCTCTGATAATCAGGATTAGTATCGATCTTATTTCTTTTTTTCGATAAAGTAAATAATGGCCAAGTTGCCTTCTTCAGCATGATTGTCTCCCCGTGTTCTTTCTTCGTAGAATAAAGCAGTCTACGAAGCCTAAAAACCAGCAGTAATGATACATGTATAGCAAGAAATTGTCAAAAATTGAGGTATTTCTATCGGTCAGACGATCGGAAAACGCAGGAATCTGGGACAATTTGCAGTCAGAAATTCAGTCAGGAGGAGAAACAATGGCACGCAAAGGTGAGAACATTTTCAAGAGAAAAGACGGGCGATGGGAAGGACGTTACATCAAAGGCCGTGAGAACGGAAGAGCAGTTTACGGTTACGTTTTCGGGAAATCGTACTCTGAGGCCAAAAAGAAGAAGTCTGAGGCTATGAGGGGGCGGACTGTGGCGGTGCTTCCCAAGCCGCAGCCTTCCAATCAGCCATTCATGAGAGAAGTCGCGTATCGATGGCTTGACGGGCTCAAGACCACACGCAGAAAGTCGACAGTAGCAAAATACGAAGGCCAGCTTCGTAATCACATCATTCCAGAGTTTGGGGACAAGAGAATCGACGAGATTAGCAACAGCGATCTCATTTCCTTCAGTCAAAAGCTGCTTGAAAAAGGGAAGAAGCCGAGAACTGCGGCTGACATCATCTCTCGAATGAGAGCAATCCGCAAATTCTCGGTGTTGCACGGCTATGAAGTTAACTATATTTCGGACTGCACAGACATTCCGCAGACATTCGATAAAATATGCGTTCTAAGTTCAGAAGAAGAGAAAAGACTTGTGTCCTATCTGAAAGAGAATCTGAATCCGACTAACCTTGGGATTCTCTTGTCGTTGTTCACAGGCATTCGTTTGGGAGAACTCTGCGCATTGAAGTGGAGCGACTTTTACCTTGATGAACAGGAATTTCAAGTGTTTAAAACCATGCAGAGACTTCCGAATCAGGACAGGAGTTCAAAGGACAATAGCTCGGACAGAAAAACGCATATAGAAATTGGAGCCCCGAAGAGTCCGTGTTCAATCAGGACAATTCCGCTTCCCGAGAAGCTGATGAGCTATCTTCGCTTAGCCTATTGCCGAGATGCCTATATTTTGAGCGGCCAGAAGTGCAAATTTATTGAACCGCGGACAATGGAAAATCGTTTCAAAGCCGTCCTCAAGAGATGCGGACTTCAAGAGACAAAGTTCCACACCCTTCGCCACACTTTTGCAACTCGGTGTGTAGAGGCAGGGTTTGACGTAAAGACGCTGAGTGAGATTCTCGGACACGCCGGTGTACACATTACTCTGAATCGATACGTTCATCCGAGTATGCGGACAAAGCATGAGAATATGAGCAAATTGAACGGTCTACTTTAAATTAGGTGTCAAAAAGGTAGTCAGCGTTTGAAAGAAGTGGCTTGTTCAGGGAGATATGCGGGAGTTTTTCGTAGACTGCTTTATTCTACGAAAAGTACTATCAGTTCGTTATCACTCACTGAATCAAATTGCTAATATATTCGCTCTGAAGCGTTGAAAATTCAAGCGCGCTGAATTGCTGATAATATAGTTGCGAGAAGGGTTTTAGAGCATAATGCCGCTTTGAAGAATATCATTTGACATTCGCCATGGATTCTGGAAGAATACCATAAAAAGGAAGGTGAACGTTCTGAGTTCAAGAGAAGAGAAATGGCAGAACCTGACGCTGGCAGATGACTTTCTTTTCTGCAAAATAATGTCCGACACAGCTCTCTGTGCAGAGATGCTCCATCGAATATTCCCCGAACTGGATGTGAGCGACATCAGACCGATTGAGACGCAGAAGGCGGAGAAGCTGGCTCTCCACATTCGGGGAGTCCGGTTTGACGTTTTCACGAGAACGACGCGGGAGATTTTTGATGTTGAGGCACAGAATCGGAAGCTGAATGACCTGCGCAAGCGACCGAGAGCGTATCACACAGTGATCGGCTACGATGGTCTGAATGTGGAGACTCTGAAGGAATCAGGAAATTATGGAGACTTGCCGAATGCGTATGTGATATTCATCTGCGCATTTGACCCATTCGGGAAAAGGCGGCACATGTACAGCTTTCAGAACTATTGCACCGAAGACAAAGAAATCGCACTTGGGGACGGGGCTTATACTGTTTACCTGAACACAAAGGGAAGGCTAAACGACGTTAGTCCGGAACTGAAAAGGTTCTTGGACTTTGTGGGAAAGAACAAAGTGAGCGAAGACGCGTTCATAAAGACCCTGGACCAGAAGGTCAGAGAAGCAAAGGAAAATACGGAATGGAGGAGCGAGTATATGAAGCTATTAACGATTGAAGATGAAAAATTTGCGGAAGGAATAGCAGTTGGAGAGAAACGAGGCCGAACGGAAGAGAAGCGTTCAATCTATGAGAGGCTTGTAGCTGATGGGATGCCTGCACAGAAGGCGTCAATGATGACAGGATGGAATATGAACTCAATTAACTAAGAAATGTCGCTAAAGGGGCGAACACAATGACGTATGTTTTTCTATGGCCTTTCAACTCGCTGGTGCGTTATTGTTGTTGCTGGGGGAGTTTTAGTAAAACTTAATAAATTGAGAAGTGCGGAAAAAAGAATACCGTATAAGGAAAACTTGGAAAGTTCGCTCATCTTTGTAATATTTAGTTATAGTTGTATTGTCCGCAGCATTTTTTATATTTTAGCCCAGAACCGCATGGACATAGCTCATTTCTACCCGCCTTTGATTTAAATGTGTCTGACAGTTCTATACTTCGTTTGTGTATATATGATAAGCGTAAAAAAGCAGGATTGTCCTGAGTAATTTTTCCAAAATTGAAATTATTTATGGTAAAACATTCCAACTCTGAGAACGTGTCTTCACAAGATTAATGATTCATGATACTCTAATAAAAAAAGGAG
>CALGGR010000218.1 GCA_937915755.1 uncultured Fretibacterium sp.
CTTTCAAGGTTTCAATATTTCTATCATTATTTTCAATTACTTAACCCAAGTCATCGAAAATGAGTCAAAATTCATCAGCGTTTTCGCTAACGCTAAAAAGAAATTGGCGCTGACACACGTAGTTATTACTCCGACAATTAAAAATAAGAGTTTTTCACAGTAACTCAAGGCTACTCTCACTCTCATGAAAAATGTCATTCAGATTTTTACAAGCCGAAGTAATAATTATTTTACGCACACAATTATCATTTATCAGGGATTTCCCTGCTATTTTATCTTTGTGTGCTATGGCTGGAGGCGGAAGTGTCATGTGGTAAATTCCCTAAATCCTTAATAGTATCTCCAAGAACTTCAGTCGCTTTTTGTGCATTTTCAACAGATACATCAAGGTTTCGCGCAACTTCACTAATTGTAGCAGTTTTTTCCCTTACTTCATCACGATTTGATTTTGTTACGTTTACTATTTGGTCTAAGTCGTTTTTTTTAGCCTCTAAAGTATTCTTATCTTTACGGGCTTGTTCTAATTTTCTCTTTGCTTCAAGCCCTTTACTATTTGCTTCCTTTGCCCTGTCTGCGAATGCGTCAAATCCGTCTGAAAAGCTATTCTTCATAGCATTGTCTAAAGCCGTACAGAATACGTTTTTGCAGCTTTTGATTTCATCTTCTATTTTTTTTATCTCATCGTTTTTCAGTTTGAGTTGTTGCTCTACCTTTTTAAGCGTGTCTTGTGCTTGAGCATAAGCGGCTTTATTTAGAGAATTGTTTACAAAAAATCCTCCCACGAATACTAAAACAATTACAGCAACGCTCAACCAGACAATTTTTTTTCTTCCAAATATCTTGCGGCCTTTTCTGATACCTTTGTTACGCCTTTTAGAGCCATTATTGCCCCATCGATCACCGTATTTTCCGCTAAAGTCAATATCTGAAGAGCTTGATTTTTTTTCTTTATTGCGAAAGCAGTAAAATTTGTCTGTACCTTCTTCCCATTTCATAACGCAATTGTTTTCCGGTCTTAAAGCAATTTCCTCTTTCAGTGAAGAAATTTCTACGTTTTTGTTGGGTCTAACGGTTAAAAGTTTAGATATATGTCCTCTATCTTCTTGAAGCCATTTCATAAAAACATTTTGCTCAAAAGAAACATTTTCACCGCGCCCCTCACTTTTAGGAGTTTCTTTGATAAGTGAACGCATTAATTCTTCTGCCTCTGACCATTTCGAGATTAGACATTTGAAAGCAGTGTAAGCCTGTCCCCACTTATCTGCGCCGTCAAATATCTGACAAAAAGAGAAAATTATGGGGCGATTCGAAAAATCTTTTGTTCCTCTTTTCATACCGAAAGCGGCAACACATACTTTGTCCGTTTCTTCATACATGACAACGCACGAGCCGTCTTCCCATTCAGCTTTATCAGTGATGGGTTTGAACTCGGACTCAGGATACACTTTACTGCCGCAATCTCCGAAAACACGATAATCTCCATTGACAGACCGGGTACGTGTTTTGAAGCGAAATTTAATCATATCGTTCATGAAAACACCTTCTCTCATTATTAGTTAGATTCCTATAAGTCGATGACCGCAGAATATTTCAAAGCCGTCTTTATATGCTTTTATGTCATCTCGAATGAAATTGCTTATCTCTGACATGTTATCTCGTGAAAATACAAAATCGAGAAAAGACCCCCAAAAGCCGCTACTGCTTTTCTTAAATTCCTCAAGGAGGAAGCTCATTGCATACCTTAATGGCTGATCTGCATCTTTGGGAGTAAATTTTATGCTCCTGTTTTTCAGATATACTTCACGCACAATCGTTCCGTTTTCCATTTCAAAACGGCTGAATTGTGCATTGCCGACAGTATGAATGGGCAGAATGGCTATTGCGAGGCTATCACGGTAAATAGGATTTTCCGACATCTTCAATGTTCCCGAAAAAACTTCCTTAATCTTAGCAAGCATGTTATCTCTGTCTTTGGGAGAACGTGTATATCTTTCGCATTTTATTGGAACGAAAAGAATCAGTTTATCTCTTTCATTGTTAATACTCATCTTTATAACATGTTCTATCTCATCAATACCGGCATAGTCTTTATACCTGCCATTGAACTCCATAATATACGGGGTATTGATAGCCGCGATGATTACCATAGATTTTTGTACGATGTCTATGACATGCTCATAATTTTCTTTTTGGCTTTCATCGTGCGGATTCATCCAGCCGCCGGGAAAGTCAAAGAAACGTACAGGCACGCTTTTACGTCTGCCTTTAATTGCAAAAGCATATTGGCGAAGGTCTCCAGTTCCCTCAAGGGCGACACCAAACTCGACAGAAGGACTGTTAGCTTCCTCTTCCAATTTTTTATACGCTTTTGATAAAGTACTGAAAGTTTTAGGATCAGCAGGGTAGAAAGATCCCGGAAGCAAATCCTCAAACCTTTTGTGCATACAGGCAAGCAGTGTAGTTTTTCCTGCGCCACTCGGCCCTAATGCTGTAAACCATAATTCATCCACGCTCATCAGACTTTTCCTTACTTTCTCCTAAATATCGATTTAAGAAGCTGTTTTCATGACGTGGAAGACAGCTTCAATGTTAGTTTTTTACTCCAACTCTTTAAGTTCCATGACTGCATTGAAGAAATTATCATCAAAATCTTTGAACCGATTTTTGAGATATGAATATGTAACTTTAGGATTATTCCTAAGTTCGTTATAAGTCATGTAATCCCCATTTTGCTGCTTAAATGGGTTTAAACTTAAACCTCCCCCTATGACAAAAGTAGAAAAAGCCGAAGAATAGAAAACGGCATATTTACTTTTCTTGAGGCCACAAGTAAAAAAAGTAGCAGAAGCCTGAAAATTACCCCAAAAACTAAAATCGCTGCTGGTGTACGGTTTCGCTATTTTCATTTTTCCATGATCATAATACTCTAAATCAGGCAGATCATATTTAGGTTGGATTTCCTTAAATCCATATTTCGTGGTGATTCTTATGATTTCTTCTTTACTTAAATTGTATCGTCTTGATGAAGATTTGAGTGTTACGCCCTCGCCATCGGCTTTTTGATGGGACTTTATAACATCGCGATTATGTTGTAAGTCTTGTTTGCTGAACGAATATGAACTATCGTTAGCAATGTTAGTTTTTTCACGTTCACTATCGAAATAATCTTCAAAATTTTTCTTTAGTTCTTCATTAGATGATTTTCTATTACTAATAACAGGCTCAGTTATCAGTTCTCTTCCGCATATTATCTCAAAATCATTACTGTCAACTTTCATTTCGCTACGTATAAAATCTCCCATTTCAAGCAAATCAGTATTACTTGAAAATAACGATTTCAATAACGAATTTTTTTGACCTTTTGCAAACTCGTTTAGCAAGAAGCTCATTGCAAATCGTAAAGGCTGATCAGCATCTTTAGGACTGAATTTTATACTGCGATTTTTCAGATAAACTTCCTGAGTAACTTCTTCGTCTCTTATTGAAAAACGGCTAAAACGAGCGTTGCCGACAGTATGAACAGGCAAAAGAGCAATGGCAAGTCTGTCTTTGTACACGGGATTTTTTGAAAGCTTCAGAGTCTCGTTAAAGACCTCTTTTATTTTGTCCCGCATTTGCTTACTATCGGCAGACGTACTTGTATAACGTTCGCACTTAATCGGCACGAAAATTATAAGTTTGTTACTGTCGCTGTTAATAAGGCTTGTTTTAATGACGTGCTGAATTTCGTCAACTCCTGCGTAATCCTTATAGCGTCCGTCGAACTCCATAATATACGGCGTGTTTATAGCAACAAGTATTACCATAGACTGCTGTACTATGTTGATAACTTGTTCGTGATTTTCTGCTTGGTTTTCATCGTAAGGGTTCATCCAACCGCCTGGAAAATCAAAAAATCTCACGGGCAAATTTGCGTTCTTTCCCTTTATGGTGAATGCATATTGGCGTAAATCGCTCGTCCCTTCGACACCGACTTCAAATTCGATACTTGGACTATTCGCTTCAGCTTCGAGTGTCTTATAAGCTGTATTCAAAGTACTGAAAGTTTTTCCATCCGCAGGATAGAACGAACCCGGCAAAAGTTCCTCAAAATTTTTGTGCATACAGGCGAGCAGTGTAGTTTTCCCCGCACCGCTTGGTCCTAATGCTGTAAAACATAATTCGTTGTCAGAAGCTAACATAATTTATCTCCGTTGAATTTTCTCATTCCAAAAAGTTAAAGTCCGATGCGTTACATAGCGCGATTAAATTCATGAGCGGAACACGTAATTTTGAACACACGTCTCTACGCTTCTGAGAACTCCCGTATTCTTCAGGCCAAATATCACCTTTAATTGAACGGTATAATTTGCGCCATTGGTTAATAAGTCTTGGGACGTTGTTGGTATCATGCGGACGAATCATGATGTCCTTAAATTCTTCTGCAACCGCAAAAGCAGCTTTATTGGGCTCAGAATAAATTCCGTCAAACTCTTTGCGAAGAGTGTAAATAGTTTGCTTGTACAGTTCTCTGAGATTCTCTACCGCCTGTAATTCACTCGTGGGAGAGCCCATAGCCATACATTCACCATCGAGTGGGTCGAGCGCATTTAATGAGTTGCGTATTCTGTGCTGAATAAAACTGCGATAGCTCATAGTCCAATCGTTGACGAGAGTGAAACCTTCAAGTAAGGTAGGAACATCATTTTTGTATCCTGATGCTTCAACAAAGTTGATTAACTCCCCGAATAAATTATGGTCGCAAACGTGAAAATGTTTCTCAAGCCGTCCTGTAACTCCGAGAATATGACAAAGTTTGTTCTTTGTTTCTGTTAAGACGTTATCCAGTATATCATCGAGATTTTGTTGCATTTTGTGACTTAACCCGGTTCTAAGTTGATGCAGACAATCCTCATAAGCTGACCCCAAACCTCCACGTCTTCGTGACGCTTTTTTGAGGGCTTCTTCCGATACACCAACTTCACTATTTTCTTCTTCGTCAAGAACATTTTCAATCCTATCCTTAAGCGGCAAACATGGATTTTCTCTGTTGTCCCTTAATTCAGAACCGTCTTCAACGCAGGCTTGAAGTTCCTCACAAATTTCATCCCATAAATCATCAAACAAGGTATCGAAAGTGCCGCTGTCTCTGTCGTCAAAACTATCTTCATCTCTTAACAATGACTGTGCGGCAGAGAGAATATCACGGAAATTTTGCATGACATTTTTCAAAGCAGACTGTATATTTTCAGCATACTCACGATCATTACGCTGAATGTTACTCGCAAGGTGTTCAAGTGCCTTATCAATCAATTTACTTGATACTTCTCCAGTGTTAGTACAATCAACGATAACAGTATCAGCTACAGTAATTTGTGAAGAACTCATTGAGTTTCTTAATAGCTCGCACTGCTTGATGTTATCAGCACCAGGACGAGAATCATGGTTAAATATCCAAAATGCCCAGCGTTCAATCGGAAGTTTATCGCCAAGCGCACGCCTTGCCTGACTGTAAAGGTGAACTTCATTATCCTGCCAGCCTGCGCCAGCATTGCTGGGTTTTGAAAGAAACAAAACAAGATCAACTTGATCTCGTAATGCTCTGACCACGCGCTCAACGTCTCCTATTCGTGTATCACCTAATCCAGGTAAGTCTATAAGCCTTAAAGCACCAACGTCAGAATTAGGGAATTTGCAGAAGATTTCAACACTGTCAACCGCCATGTGCTTGAAATAAACACGTTCTCCCTTTGCGTTGTCCTGTGCTACGTATTCACGAATTTGTTCTCTTGAAATTCTGAGAGGAGGTTTCCCAAGATAGTCCTGATATTGCGTCAAATGTGCCTGAAGGTCTTTCAGATGCTGAAGATGAAGATTCATTTGCGTCATATCTTCTGGACTTGTTTTCAAACTGCCCGGTTCTGGGAGAAGAAAATTCTTGAATTCAACAATGGACATAGGGGTAAAAAGATCGGGCTTATATTTTTGCAGATCGGCGAAATATGGAGCGATATTTTCGTCAATAAAACGTTCTTCGGTTAAAAAATTAACGCTTGCATATGCTTCATTAGCGGCAGGATTGTTGATAATATCACTGCGGACACCTGTGCAAAAGGCTTGATCACCGTCTGGAATTTCTTCAGCACTGAGTCCTGTAACCGTTTGTAATAATCTGCTTTTACCCTGTCTTGCTCTGCCTATTACAGCGATGTTTAACGTATTACGGGTAAGGCGGTTTTGGAGATTAGCAAGGTTGTCCTTGAGTTCTTTGGCTTCTTGGATTGATGAATAAAACTGATTAAAATACTCCCCAGAAAGTGGACACGTTTAATTCGGAGTAGTGAGGAACACGTTCCCATATTTCGGACAAATTTGATTCAAAGTAGCGAATTACGTCCCTAAACTTTGAACAGATTTAATTTAGAGGACCGAAGTAGTTATCGGAACGTTCCTAAAATGTGTACACTTTTAATTCAGAGATTTGGAGGAAGTATTTTGGGTGTAACAAGATTCAGCGATGAAGTTCTCGCGGAACTACGCAAAAATCCGTATATTGCTCGCGTTATAAAAGGTTATAAGATTGAATTTACGCAGGAGTTTCAAGTGATAGCCTGTCAGCAACTATTGAAAGGGCTCAAAACTATGCGCGAAATTTTTCAGGAACATGGTGTCGATCCTGAAGTATTGGGTAGTTGCCGTATTGCTAATTTTGCCCGTAAATTGCGTAACAAAGTAAAAAACAGGTGTCAATCGGAAGAAATAAACGTGATGAAACGTCGTGAGTTGCGTAATAATCCTTATGTCTTAAGTGTAGTAAACGACAGGATTAAGTTCACGGAAGAATTTAAAGACTTGGTATGTCAAGAACTTTTGAAAGGAGAAAAATCAGTTCATGAAATTTTTGAATACTTCGGTTTTGACACCCGGCTCTTAGGAGAATCCCGCATCTGGAGCTTTGCCTCAAAGTTACGGAAAAGATGCGTCGGCTTATCCGAAAAGCAGCGCGGTGCAACAAATATCCAGGCCGATTATACTACTTCTCAAAAAGAACGTGAGGATATAATAAACTGCATGCGCACAAACGGTTCACATCATGAGAAATGTATAGAATTACCCAATCGGCAACAAATGCCAGGAGCTGAAGATTTCGAGGCAGATGTTGAAGCGAATAAAGGTACGGCAACGCTTCAAAAGTTTTTTACAGAAGACGAACGCAGGACTCTGCTGAACAATCCATATGTTGCAAATGTAACCAACTGTGCCGTTCAATTCACAGAAGAATTTAAAGAACTGGCATATCAGGAATTTGTCCAGACCAGAAAAACTATGCGTGAAATTCTGCAAGAACATGCTATTGATCCTGAAATATTAGGTACTAAGCGCATTTGGAATTTTACGTCGAGGCTGCAGGAAAAAGCGAAAAAGCTTCAAGGCTTTGGAGATGCCCGTGCACATAACAGGCGTCGTCCTAAATACAATCCAACTGAAGAAAAGACGCTTGCTGAACGTATCCGGGTTTTGGAGCATGAACTTGCCTATACTCGTCAGGAAGTGGATTTTCTAAAAAAAAATCAGATGGCCGATATGGAGGCTCGGATATTATGGGAATCAAAGCATCGTCCAAAGTGAAATTCGCTCTAATTCAAGAAGCCTTAATGCGTAGCGGCAATTTGCTCAACGTCAGCATGATGTGCGAAATTGCCGGCGTTTCCAGATCAGGATACTACGCCTGGCGTGCTGGCGAAGATAGACGCCAGATCCGCGAAGAACGAGATCGAAGGGACTTTGAGCTTATTCTTGAGGCATACCGTCATCGTGGTTATGATCGTGGAATTGAGGGAGTTCATATGCGCTTGCTTCACAAAGGTGTCATAATGAACGTGAAGAAAATTCGCAGAATATCACGTAAATATGGGCTCTTTTGTCCGATGAGGAAACCTAATCCATACCGCAAAATTGTAAAAGAGCTACAAACGGACAGAATTTTCCCTAACGTGACCGGCCGGAAATTTAAACGCGCACCAAGAAAAGTCTTGTTGACAGATATAACATATCTTCACTACAACGTTGGAAGCGAGAAGAAAACGTGTTATCTGTCTGCAATACTGGACGCATATACGCATGAGGTTTTGGCATACCAACTCAGCAGGAGTCTAAAAGTTGAGTTTGTCATTGAAACTGTGGATCAGCTTATCGCCAAATACGGATGTACGCTTGATAATGAAACTATTGTTCACAGTGATCGAGGATGCCATTATACAAGTCTTCAATTCATAGAAAAACTCAGGGAGGCAGAATTTATCCAGTCTATGTCCAGAAAAGCAAACTGCTGGGACAATGCCCCCATAGAAAGCTTCTTCGGACACATGAAAGATGAAATCAGGAAAGTGATTTCTGAATATAGCTCATATGAGGAAGTTGTTGCCAAAGTCGATGATTGGATCGATTACTACAATAATGAACGTTATCAGTGGGATCTAAAAAAATTATCGCCTGTGGAATTTTATGAATATACACAGACTGGAATTTACCCATTACCGATTTACGAAAGGAAAAAATCCGAGAAATGATTCTTGCTTTGAGTAAAAATTTTAGTCGGACTTATTAGGAAATAGGACTACTCCGAATCAAAAGTGTACTTGACAAAGGGAGTGGTTTAGTTTTGGCAATTCTGTCATCGAAAACACGAAAATAGTCATTCCCGTTGAGCTTGAAATGCCCGAAGAAATTTTGCCTTATGTCAAAAACATCAAAGCGTCATTGCTTCTTGGAACTGTACCAGAGCGCAAAGCCGGCTGGCTTGGAATCAAAGTTGAGCAAGGAAAAAATGGAGTAGCTATAAAAAGTTTTGAGCCTAGTTCTCCAGCAATGAAAAGTCCTCTAATTGCCGGAGATTTTATTGATGCAATTAACGGTGAAAGTATAAAAACTGTTGAGGACTTCAATAAATTTATGAACAAAACAAGACCGAGACAGACAATTACAATAAGATACCGCCGTGGCAACTACGAAAATGAAATCAAAGTAACGTTAGGAGAAAGACCGTAAATTAAGGAGCTGTTTCCATGAGCGTTTTCAATTCAATCAGAGGTTCTACCTTTTTGCAGTGAAAGAGAGAAAATCATCAGGAGAAAGAATCATTACGGGCGAATTTTTGTAGTGTTCCGTATTTCGGGTTACTATGCAGTCAACGCCGACACGAACCGCGCTTGCAATCATAATAGCATCTTCGTAATCGTTATTTTGTATTGTCAAAGCGTTTTCGCAATCGATAGCGATGGTGTCAATGACTTCAAAAAGCGAGAGAAGTTTTGCAATAACAATACGGGCTTTTTCATCAACGTTATCTAAGCCTTTGAATTGTTTACGTGAAAAGTAATAAATATCCGCTAACTCTTTTGCCGTGATACAGCCCGTGATTAAATTTCCGGCTACAGCCAAAAAGATTTTTTCTCCGGCTTCAAACCATGGCTCACGCTTTTGAAGAACATCAACGATTATGTTTGTATCAAGTAAAGCTTTCATATTTCGTTTACTCGTTCTTCTTTGGCACTTTCAAGAGTCATAGTTTGGGGAAGAATGCCAAAAAGCGATTTTGCGGTTTCAAGTTTGTTTTGAAAAGGATTTGTTAATTTTGCAACAAGTTTACCGTGCTGTGTGATAAAAATATCTTCGGTCATGGCAAGCAACAGATATTTGCTTAAATTAGCTCCTAATTCTGTATCTGTAACGGGCATAATGACATCTCCTTATCGAAATTTAATTTTGCAAAATCTTAACAAAAAAGGATAAATCAGGCAACAAAATTTTTTATAAAGGAGTTTTTAACATGAAAAAAGTTTTACTCTCAATCGCATTAACCGTTTGTTTCAGCGCTTCATGCTGGGGCGCACCGTTGCTGACCGCTGATGACTTCATGCCAGTTGTTCAGGCTCCCGAAGAACAGCGTGAAGAATTGCTGACCGTCCAGCACCCCGAAGAAGTCAAAACCGAAGTCGATCCCGAACTCAACAAACCCGTTACACACGCGGCGACAGCACAGGACGCTATCAACAGCGTTATGCAGCGTTTTTATGCTGACGGCGGAGAGGGCTGTGAATCGGTAGCCCTGCCCGATGGAAGTTTAGGTCTTGTCGCAGTCGGAACTGGAACTTACGGTTCGGAGATGAGCAATATCGTTGCACAGCGCAGGGAACAGCAGATAGCTTATTACATTGCTTTTCTTCAAGCTAAAAGAATGATGGCACGGTATTTTGCTGGTGCTTCAATCGAACAGTTACAGTCATTCGTTGTTAATGAATCCGCCCGCGACGAAGCTGACTCAGGAGTGTCAACAAGAAACGAAGCGTTTAACATGTCCGTTGAAAGCGTAACGGAAGCATTGTTGAAGGGCTACGTTACTTATGATGTCCGCGATGATGTCGAGAACGGCACGGTCTATGTAACCCTTGTCAGCACTCCGAGAACTCAGGGACGTTACGACAGACCCACAAGCGATACCCAAATGGCTGATAACCTGAAAGACGGAATTAACAAGATTTTCGCTGAAATTCAGAGCGGCGTTGTTCCTCCAGTCGGCGGAAGAATTGTCAATGTTCCCGAAACGGGCGAAATCGCTTTTGTGGGTTTCGGAAGTGAAGTAGTCCGTCCTGCCGATAACAAAAAAGCTAAAGCTGATAACAGACAGTCAGCAAGACGCAGGGCAACTCTCAGGGCTGAGGCTTCCCTTTGCGGAATAATCAGGGGCGATAATATGACGGCAAGCGATTCGGACTTATTAGCTTCAGAAAATAACAGTGAAAGCTACATCGGCGACCGCAAGATAGATTTGTCCGACCCGATTGATGAATTAACGAGCGATGCCGAAAAAGCCGAAGCACAGCAAGCCGCGCAGGGGTTCAGAAGCAACGACAGCAACAAACAGGTAATTCAGAGTGCCGTCAAAGGAACAATTCCTCCCGGTGTCAGTCCTAAAGCATGGCTTGATAACGAAGGAGCTTTTGCTTATGCCGTAGCGGTTTACGTCCCGTCAGTAACTCAAAAAGCCGCGCAGATGAATCAGGACATGAAAGATTCTCAAATTGTCCAGCCCTACGAAGTCAAGAAAAACGCTCCTGCCAAACAGGATAAGGACAATCAGCAGATTAAAATCGACAGCAAGACCTACAAAGATTCCGGCACTCTTCAGCCCGGAGTTTCAGGAACTGTCAATCAGCCGCTTTAATGAATGTTGACGGAAATGAAAAACATATTTTTATTTTCAAAGAGGGGACTCGTCTTGAGTCTCGCTCTTTTTATTTTAATTGCGCCCGTAAATTTAGCTTTTGGAAATTCTTTTGATTTAGCGGCAATTTCTTTTCTTGAAGAAGCTCATTTGTCAATTTCAGACGAAGCAAGAAATATTTTAATTTCGTGTGTCAGCAATGACCGAACCGCAACGGGCTGGACAAGGGAAATTAAATCCGAAGATACAGTCTATGCTCTTGAAGTTCTCGCAATACCAACGGCAAAAATTAAATCAAATCAAAATTCCAATAATCAGGCGGCTCTTAGAGCCTGTTCAGTATCTCTTTAACATGAGACGTATGAAAACCAGATTGACCAATTGAAGCGTATTATAAATTTTACGCTCGCAGTTTTTCCAAA
>CALGGR010000219.1 GCA_937915755.1 uncultured Fretibacterium sp.
GAGATTAGACCGAATATGCAGACAGGCAGTCCGGCCAATTAAGACGGCTGGAAGCTCTCGACTTTGGTCGTGTGAGGCTTCACAGTAACTGCAAGCCTCAACGCTATTAGCGGGTGAAGGTGCTTTGCTATGTACGCTGAGGATATAAAGCGGGCCGTCCGCCCGTTGCCGTCATAGAACGAGTGAATATACACAAACAAGTAATGAAATACAGCTATGCGGATAAGCGTAGGATATTCGTCATCGTTGAGGAATTTTAAGGCACCAGAAAGAGCGGTTATCAGTTCATCCTCTGGAGTCATGCCTCTATGAATAATCTTGCCTAAAGATGAATGAATATCAACAGCTTCCTTCCTGAAGAGTATACCGTCAAGTTTATTTTTAGGGTTCTCAGCCACAGCATCAGCATGAGCAAACTCATCATAGAAGTCCCTGATATCCTTGCAAGATACAAAGAGCGGGCACTGTTCCAAAATAAGCAGGTAATATTTCTTTATGATTGAGGAAAAATGAGTATTATTCGAGTTACTATCAAGAATATCCTTTAGTTCCCTATGAGTGCTATGAATACCCTCTATGGAGCTAGTAGAGTATACTTCATCAACTATGGACAATAAAGCAGACTGCTGCTGAACGATATTAGTAACGTTTTGAAGAATATGGGTAAAATCAGCGAATTGAGTATATATTTTCTCCGTGATGATAGCTAAATCTTGGTTGTAGTAGAAAAAAGCCGGAAATTCTTTATAGTGGTTGAACTGCCTGATATTCAGCGGCAAGTGAACAGCGGAGGGACAGGAAAAACGAGAAAGATATTCAGAGCTATGAGACTTGGGATTAGAGTGAACTACCGCCACTTATAGAAGAGGCAGCTTCCTAATTCAACGAGGTCAGCGCTCCGATTCTATGTCGGAGTCGTCTTGCCGAAGGAACGCAGTACGTCCTCTCCAAAGGCGTTTATGGCTCGAAGCCAAGGTTCCCTACGCACCGTCCCTTCGGGGCTACGCTATGGTACCGAATTTATATTCAAACTACATTGTGTTGTCGGAATCCACTTATTCCTGTTATTCAACGAAAGGAATTATATCACACTTAACTTAACTTAGCGCAATTCATCTCCAACTTACAGAAGTGGGAGCCTTCTTGCGCGTTATGGTAAAAAATTCTGTATAAGCTATCGAACATAAGAACCTCTCTGATATATTTGTCAAAAACAGGAGTAATTGACAAGCAAATATAATGATGCTATCAAAATTGTAATAATTTGACAAGCAATATGATGCTAACTTTTAGGAAGGGTTTCGTTATCTTCTTGAAATCAAAGCAGAGGCAGAAATCCTTTAGTACACGCCTCGCCATATAGTCTTAGTTGCTTTGACTTGTTCAAAATCATCGTATCAAGAAGCTTGTGGTTCCGCATAAATCACCTTCGCAATCTCCGCACAACCCCTTACTCTTCAGCCATTCACTCGCAGGGTGATGCCCAGTCCCGATTAGCGAGGCCGCCTGAAGATGAAGGCACTTAACGTTCACGCCATCGCCGACTCTAATTCCTCCGACTCCACCGCGCATAACGTCTCTGAATATCTTCGCCCTGAATCTCCGAATGAAAGCATTTTCCCTCGTCCCAAGTTTCAGACGTATAACCTGATGCTGAATGTTATATTCCCGCCATTCATGGACGAGTCCCCGCGAGGTTATGTACTCTTCAAGCTCGTGAACTCCGCCCATACTCTCAATCTTCCCAGCTAACTTCACCAAATACGGGCAGACAAGCCAGAAGCTCGTCGGAAAAACTTTCCTTCCCCATGGCCGACAAACCTGAACTTGGACATGGCCGAACCTGCATTTTATTTCACGCGCAACAAAAACGGGAGATGCCCTTCGACACCCCCCGCAGTTCATTCTCCAGTTCATCGCTAAAATTCGCGGCTGTTCCTTCGTTTCGTTGTACGCCCGGAGCGCGCCGTGTTCCTGGTGTTCAAGTCCGTGATCTTTGCCTCGCTGGTCTTCAGGAATGATGCCATCTTCTTCTCGAAACTGTCAGCCTCTTCAGGATTTGCCTCGCGGTATTCAGCCTGAACTTCACGGAAATCACGCATTCCTCGAGTTTCGCGCGTTACAGTTCTGTAATCTTTTGGCGGCCGTCCCTGAGTGTCATGCGGCTGCATGATCGGCTTTCTCGGAGGACGCTGGGGACGCTCTGGAGGCTCCTGCATCTGCTTCAGCGATAAGTCTATCCGCCCCTTCTCGTCTATCCTGATGACCTTCGCCTGTATCTTGTCCTGTGCTTTTAGAACCGTGTTTATGTCCTTCACGAACGAATACGAAAGCTCCGAGATGTGTATCATTCCTTTTCGTCCCGTCTTCGCAATTCTCACGAAAGCCCCGTATGGCATTATCTGTTCAACGGTGCATTCCACGATCTCCCCAACTTCAACTCCGGCTGATGTGTCAACGATATTAGCCTCGGCCATGTGAAACATTTACTCCCCTGATATAGATTTTTTACTCCCAGCGCCATTCAGGTTTTCCGCCAAGCCCAAGCCTCCGTATCAAGTATGCGTATTTCGCCTTGAGCTGACGGCTTCCGGCTTTGTACCAGACAAGAAGAGTCCCGCGCTGTTTGTTCAACGCTAATTTTAACACGCCGCCCTCAACTATCGGCCCGTAACATGCAAGTATCACTTCTCCCCGCAACGTCTCCGGCCGCTTTATGTATTTGAGGACATTCATACGCTCTTGCGGAAGTGCCTGAACCTGCTTCAGTAATGACCATGTTTTAGGCTTCTTCGCGAACTGGAAGCTGTGTGTCCTTACGTCCTCTTTCACGAAACGTTTTATTCGGTAGTTGTGAGACTTAGGCATTTTTCCGGCGAGCTTAACGTTCACGGCATTCGCTTTCATCTTCTCCGTAATCTCCGAGAACTCGAACGGCCTCGACACCTCGCACGGAATCTCAGGCTTAAGACGGACAACATCAACACGCTTCTTAATGCTCACGGTCTCGGGAGGGTCAACGCTGAAATCGTCAATCCTGTAAACGTCAACCCTCCTTAAAACACGGCTTGCAATGAAATCACGAAGCCCCATTATCTTGTCCCAGACGCAAGGAAATTCAGAGCCTTCTCCAATCTCGCAAAAGGTTCGAGAATATCCATCGTAGCCGCTGCTTCCGTGAGGATTGCCCCCGTCTGCTGAACTTCCTCCGGCCTTATTCCTCCGGGAAATTCTGCCCTGAAGGGTGCGCCGTTAGTGTTCGCCTGAATGAGAAAGACTCCAGGGTCTGCCGTAGTCTCGATATGCCCGGCAGCATCAAGAGGAACATGCGGGGATTCTTCCAGGAGTACGGACTTTATCCTGCTCTTTTCGCGCAATGGTGCGAGAATATCTGAGTCGTTGCATATCCAGATCTGCGGGTCAGTTTCCACAGCGTCAAGAAGGCTCTCAAGTATCAGCTTCTCTTTTGCGTACTTCCCGAATGACTCGCCGTATAAAATTCTTGAGAGCTGGTCGGGTCTCAATGGGTCAGTTCTCACAAAATCAACAGGGAATCCCTTAGCGTCCGTAACAAGCGCAGCACCCCGAATCTGTGTCTCCGTTCCATCTATGATTATGTAGCCCATAGCATTATTTGCCATTTTTACATCTCCTCCGCATCAATGAAGTATCATAGCTCCGTACAATGCACGCACGGTAGCTTCATAATCATCATCGTACACTCCGATTATTATGTTGAGATCATCGCTTCCCTGTTCTATCATTCGCACTTTTATTCCGGCCTCTGCAATAGCGTTGAACATCTTTGCGAATATACCCTTAACCGTCCCCATACCTTTGCCGACTACAGTGATGAGTGAGAGATTCTTTTCGACACGTATATCTTCGGGCTTTATCGCGTCATTGAGGGCTTGGATAATTTCGGCTCGCTTGAGGTCAAAGAGAGGGTTCTTCACGACGATCGAGAACCTGTATATTCCCGACATGTAATGCTCACAAGAAATGTTCCTGTCCGTGAATATCCCGAAAACTTTTGTGCCTATTCCAGTCAGACGATTGAGGCCGAATTTCTGGATATGGATAATCCTGTAGTTGCGTTTTCCGGCAATACAGGCTGCGACACCGCGCTTCGAGTCTGGAGGAAGCTCGGCTGTTACGCTTGTTCCTTCGTCGTTGATATCGTTGATGTTGCGGACACTTATCGGGATTCCTATGTTCTCCATGAGAAGTATGACGTCCTCATGGAATATGTTAATACCCATGTATGTAAGCTGCTTTAGTTCCTCATAGGTTATCTGCCTTATGACTTCAGGATTCTCGACGATGCCCGGATCTGCGCTGTAGATTTTTGTGGTCTCACTCCATTTTTCGCATAGTGAGGCATGTACTGCGCGTGCAACTATTGCGGCGGTTATGTCGGCTCCTCCTCGCGGGAACAGCTTTATGGTGTTGCTTCCCATCGAGCCATAGAAACCCGGTATGACAGCGTGTTCTTCGTTTGCGAAAATCTTCTCGGCGGCAGCAAAAGTCTTATCGCGGTCAAGTGTTCCGTCCTTCGCGAAGTAAATGAAATCGGCGGCATCAATGAACTTCCAGCCTATATACTCGGCGAAAAGCTTGGCCATTATATTCTCACCGCGGCTGACAACGTAATCATTGCCTCTCCCGAAGAACAAATTTTTCTTGAGGTTCATGATTTCAGCGTCGAGGTAGAAGTTAACACCGATGCCTCTTGCAAGGACGTTGAATTTATCGCGGACTTTCGTCATCATCTCGTCGAAATTTTCACGGTTAGTGTAGCGGGCGTTCATGATGAAGAGCATGTCCGTAACTTTCACGTCTTCACGCGAGACACCGCCCGGCGCAGAGACTATTACATAGCGGCGGTTAGGGTTTGACATTAATATGTCTGCTGTTCTTTGTATCATCTCAGGAGTCGAAAATGCTGCGCTCCCGAATTTTGAAACAATTACATCGCTCATAAAGCTCACTTCCTTTGCGGTATATGAATGAAAATACAGTCGGTAATAATTATAAACGTTAAGGCAAAAAAATAACCCCCGTATTTCAGGGGGCTTTTCTTATTTTATCATTGCGCTGTAGAGTGCCTTCAATGATTTCTCGTAGTCCGCTTCGTCAACGCCTATGATGATATTCAGCTCGTCGGAACCCTGATCTATCATGCGGATATTTACACCAGCTTCAGCAAGCGCACTGAATACCTTTGCGGCCGTACCTCTTGCGCTTACCATTCCCTCGCCTACAACAGCAATGACCGCAAGATTCTTCTCAATTGTGATGAAGTCGGGTGATAATTCGTTCTTGAGTTCGCGGAGAATTTCATCACGTTTTGCGTCAAATGATGATGAATTTACCACAACGCTGATTGTGTCAATTCCTGTCGGGCAATGCTCAAATGGTATCCCGTTCCTCGCGAAAATATAGAGCAACCTCGCGCCGAAACCTGTCTCACCGTTCATCTGTGATTTCTCGACACGTATGCTGGTAAAACCCTTTCGTCCCGCGATCCCCGTTACAGGATTCCGTTTAACGTCAGAAGGAATTGTTGCGGCAATCAGCGTCCCTTTGTCGTCGGGGGAGTTCGTGTTGCGAATGTTGATTGGTATACCGGCCTTTCTCACTGGGAACACCGCATCTTCATGGAGGACACTCGCACCCATGTAGGAGAGTTCACGAAGCTCTGTGTATGTGATGTACTCGATGGGCTTAGGGTTGCTGACGATTCTGGGGTCTGCTGACAGCATTCCTGAAACGTCCGTCCAGTTCTCGTAGATGTCGGACTGTGTTGAACGCGCAACGATTGAGCCTGTAACGTCAGAGCCTCCGCGCGAGAAAGTCTTAATCCCTCCCTGCGGCATTGAGCTGACAGAAATCTGTGTACCGTAGAAGCCCGGAATTACAGCGTTGGGGAAATCCCTCAGCTTTCCGCTCATCGTCATAAATGTTCGCTCGCCGTCAAAATTCCCGTTCTCGTCGAAGAATATGACTTCAGCAGCGTCAACAAAAGGCCACCCAAGAAACTCCGCGATGATCTTGCTGTTGAGATACTCGCCGCGACTCGCAAGGTAATCCGCCGGAGGGTAATATCTCAGTTCGTTCTCAATCTTCTCAATCTCCGCGCCTATGTCGAACTTTATCCCAAGCTCCGAGATTATTTCCGCGTAACGTGCCTTAATCTTCGCAAGCGTCCCTGAATACTCGTCGCCCTTCGCGAACTCGCTGTAGCAACTGTAAAGCAAGTCCGTAACTTTGATGTCATCTTTGAATCTCTTGCCGGGTGCTGAGGCTACGACATATCGCCGCTCCGGGTTGGACTTTATGATTTCCGCAACCTTGCGGATCTGTGATGCGTCCGCTAATGATGTTCCGCCGAATTTAGCCGTTATTACTCTGCTCACTTTGAATCTCCTGTCTTGTTGTAGTTATATGCTGATGACGAGTGCATTGCCGCCGCCGTTATTATAGCGTCAGGGACTGGGAGGAACTTGTCCGAGTGCAAAGGATACTCACAGCCCGCGCCGATGTGGTAGAAGCAGCCTGTCTTCGCAATTAAGTAGCTCCCGAAATCTTCGCTTATGAACAAGGGACGTTCTATGATGTCGACCCTGCTGTCCCCGAAAGTCTCACGCGCTGAAGCCTCGCACATGGCCGTGATTCTGTCGTTGTCGTTGACGATCCCGACGCATGAGTCTGTGATTGCACACTCGCACTTTGCCCCGAATTTCCCCGCAACGTTCTCGCAAACTTCACGAAGCTCATTGCACATTCTGCTTCTAGCTTCAAGGCCGTAAGTACGAATAATCCCCGCCATTTCCGCTCGACCTGCGAGTATGTTGTTGGCCGTACCTGCGTGTAACATCCCGACACTCACAACACCACCGGGTATCCTGAGGATTTCTGGGACTATGTGAGACGCAACTTCGATGCTGTCGATGCCTTTGTCGCGTTGTGCGCCGTGAGCCGACTTCCCGATTACTGATACTTTCCAAGTTGCCGAAGCCGCGTAGAAATCGCCGTACTTTATCCCGACATGGCCGGCCGGTAATGCCGGGTCAACGTGGCAGCCGAACACCGCCTCAACGTCATCAAGGCAGCCCGCCTCAATCATTCTGTCAGCTCCGCCGTCTCCTTCTTCGTTTGGCTGGAAGATGAATGTTACCGAGCCGCTGAGTTCGTCCCTTCGAGAGTGCAATATCATGGCCGCGCCCAAAGCACCAGTAATGTGAACGTCATGTCCGCAAGCGTGCATCATTCCGGGATTTTTGCTGACGAAATCACAGCCCGTTGCCTCAGTTACGGGGAGAGCGTCAATGTCGGAGCGTACAGCGCAATTCCGCCCGCTAAGTTTTCCGTCAACCCTCGCTATAATTCCCGTGCCTATAACGCGCCTGTGAGTGATTCCGGCTTCGTCAAGGTATTTCTCGATGAGTTCAGCCGTGTGAAATTCGTGGTCGCCGATTTCGGGGTTGCGGTGAAATTCCTTGCGGATCTCTGTGAGTTTGCCCCTGAGATTCTCGGCCTCTTCAAGAAAGTTTACCAACATCTATATCTTCCTCAACGATTCCTGCAACGCTGTCTTGAGGGTTGTGTCAGCGTCCTTGTCCTTAATGACTCTGGCCGGGCAGCCTGCAACGACCTTCCCAGCCTCAACGTCCTCAATTACGACAGCACCAGCCGCAACTACAGCTCCCTCACCAATGTGAACGCCCTCAATGACGACGGCATTTGCTCCAACGAGTACACCGTCCTCAACGATAACTGGTTTTGCCGAAGCTGGCTCAATCACTCCCGCGAGTACAGCTCCCGCACCTATGTGGCAATTTTTCCCGACAGTTGCACGTCCTCCGAGTACAGCACCCATGTCAATCATTGTACCTTCACCGACAACTGCGCCGATGTTGAGGATTGCGCCCATCATGATTACGGCATTCTTGCCGATTGAAACGTTGTCGCGGATTATTGCGCCCGGTTCGATTCTTGCTGGGATTTCCTTCATGTCGAGGAGTGGAATCGCGCTGTTCCTCGCCGAGTTCTCGATTACAATTTCGTAAATTTCGTCACGGTTAGCGTCGAGGATTGGCTTGAGCTCCGACCAGTCGCCGAAGATAATTTTGTCAGAAGCCCCGAAGATTTTTGCATTAGTTCCCGTGAAGTCGATTGGTGATTTTTCCTTGAGGTAAATTTTCACGGGGGTAACTTTCTTTGAGTCGGCGATAAATTTTATGATTTCCTGAGCGTCCATGATATTACCCCGCTATAAAGTCTTTCATTCCGTAGAGGCCGGGCTTCTGGTTTACCAGCCATTTTGCTGCGGCCAATGCTCCGTTTGCGAATAGTGCGCGGTTCTTAGCGTCATGACGGATCGTGATGGTTTCGAGACCGTTGGAGAAAATGATTTCGTGAGTGCCGACCTCTGTGCCGTATCGCAATGAGTGTATGCCGATTTCATTCTCTGGACGTTTGCCGTTCTCGTGCCTTCCTATGTTGAAGGTTGCGCCTTCTCTTGCTGACTGTACGCGCTTTGCGAGCATCAATGCCGTACCGCTTGGAACGTCGAGCTTCTGGTTGTGGTGAGCCTCAATCATCTCGATGTCGCAGTCCCCGAAGAGTCTCGCAACCCTCTCTGCAATGTCAGCAACTAACGCAACTCCCACTGACATGTTCGGCGATATGAATATGGGGATATGCCCTGATGCTTCACGGATTATTGCGGTCTCGTCATCGGTCTGACCTGTTGAGGCAATGAGAACTGGGAGATTACGTTTGACACAGTACGATGTTACGGCCTTAGTCGCAGCGTGATTGCTGAAGTCTATTACGCAGTCAGCCTCGCCCGTGAAGTCATCGAGAGCGTGATATTTCCCGTCAGCAGTCTCAAAAGCTACGTCAACAAGCGCAGCGATGTTCTCACTTCCGGCCATGTCCGCGAGCATATGCCCCATTTTACCGCCCGCGCCGTTAATGATAATCTTCATGGCTACAGTAATCCCTGCTCTTTCATGAGGCTTAGGAGTTTTTCGCGGTGAGCTTCTTCCATTGGCACTAACGGAAGACGGAGGTAATTCTCGCAGAATCCCATTGCTGACATTGCTGCCTTAACAGGAATCGGGTTAGTCTCGCAGAAAAGCGCATTGATTAGCGGCAAATACCTGCACTGTAACTCAGCAGCTCCCTTAACGTCGCCCGCAAAGAATTTCTCGCAGATTTCCATCGTCTGCTTAGGCGCTGGGTTCGACAACACCGAGATTACTCCAAGCCCTCCCATCGAGAGAATGGGGACAATCTGATCGTCGTTGCCGGAATAAATGTCCATTCTGTTGCCGATTAACTGTGCTGTATGGACTATCTTGCTGATGTTGGAATTTGCTTCCTTTATGCCCTGAATCATTGGGTGATACGAGAGCTTCTCATAAGTTTCCGGCTCAATGTTGATTCCTGTACGTGAGGGGACGTTGTAGAGGATTATGGGTTTCGACGAGGCGTTGGCGATTGTCTCATACATTTTTACGAGGCCGCCCTGAGTCGTCTTGTTGTAGTAGGGAGTAACGCAGAGCATAGCATCGGCACCGACATCACAGCAATACTTCGTGAGCTGTACGGCATAGCTGGTATCGTTCGAGCCTGTTGCGGCAATGACGACACATCTCCCTGCGATTCTTTCGACCGCGAACTTTACGACGGCTTTGTGTTCCGTGTCATCGAGGGTTGAACCTTCACCTGTTGTTCCTGCGATTACGAGGGCGTTGATGCCCTGCTCACACTGCCAGTCGATGAGTCTTGCGAAAGCGTCATAATCGACACCCTTCTCGTTCATCGGGGTAATGAGTGCTGTAGCTACTCCCTTGAAAAT
>CALGGR010000220.1 GCA_937915755.1 uncultured Fretibacterium sp.
AGCTCCTTTTTTTATTAGAGTATCATGAATCATTAATCTTGTGAAGACACGTTCTCACTTCTAATCTTTTCCTTGCAGAACTGTAAATTATGATAATCAATATTCAGTAACACAAAAAAACCCTAAGAACCTATTTAGCTTCTTTTTGAAAACTTTACCTGAGATTTATGAAAATTATAGCACGCTTACTTGATTTAACACAAATTACTCCCACTTAGAGAAGCGGGAGTCTTATTTACGCACACAGTGCTACATCTGCTTCACGTACCAGTTCTCTTTTCCGATGAGCTTCACGAGTTCGAGCTGGCCTTCGCTTTCGTACATATCAGCTTCCTCATCTTTATAGTAATCCTTGAGAATGTCGAACGTCGTGTAATCCTCTCTTGCCTCCTCAACAAGTCCCGCAAGCCAAGAGAGTCCGTCCTTCGACACCTGAAGATCGTACTTCATGTACTCGATTGCGTCTGTGAACAACGGAGCGTCTTTCTTATCGCCGAGCTTGAGAGTTCCGCCTAAGTCAAGAATCCTGTCGGCACACTTTACGACATAGCCACGTTCTTCGCTTGCGTGTTCCTTGTACTTATCTGCGAGCTTCGTGAACCCCTGAGAGGCGAATATTTTTGCCTGAAGCTCATGACCGTCTGCCTGCTGTGCGAGGTCTGTTACGATTACCTGCAAACCTTCGATGATTTTTGCTTTGTCTGACATTTATTTTTCCTCCTACATGAAAATTTCTGGTTCAAGTCTTTTTGTTGACGCCTTTCCGAACGATGACATAATTTCAGCTACCTGCTTACTCGTCGAAGTTATTGCGTGTTTAGGACAGCGGTTGATACAGCCCCAGCAGCCTATACACTTTTCGACATCAAAAGTTTTCGCCTCAATGTCAATCGCATCAACAGGACAGTGCTTAACGCAGGTCATACACTTTATGCAGGCATCGGATATTTCTTTGGCCTTGCATTCCGTAGGCAGCATGTACGGTTCATCGGGGTGTTCCTCACGGTAAGCGATGACCTTGTTCCCCATCTCCCATGATGACCAATTTGTTGTCGGCTTAACATGAAGCGTTAAGTCCCCGCTCTTTATCTTCTCGAACGCTTTACGCCCGAAGTCAGCCATAATCTCCTTGTCGTGAGCATCAGGCCGACCCTCAGCTATTGTCGTGTCCATTGAGTGTCTTGCGACGAACGCCCCTAAAGCTGCAACCTTAAAGCCCCTTCCCTCTGCTCGTCTTAACATCTCGTTCAGAGCGATACCATAATAACCGTTGCCGAAAGTTACAACGCCTATGAACGGTGTGTCATTACCCTCAAGGCACTCGAATACCTCGTCGGAAAGAGTGAAGAGTTTTCCAGCTGTCATCATTCCGAAAATCACAAGGTCATCTTTGCCGAAAGTGTAACGCTTCTTCCTGCTCGATGAAGTGAGAAGGTCAATCGTTTCAACTGGAAGACCCTCAATCCCCGATGCAACAGTGCGAACAATCTTCTCTGTTGACCCGCTGGGGCTGAAATATACGAGGTGTAATTTCGTCATTAGTCCAGCTTCATTATGACTTTACCCTCAAGGTTCGCTACACCTTCAGGCGTGTGCGTTGAGAGGTAGACGGTCGGATTCTTCTTGATGAACTCACGTACTCGGTCAAGCGTCTCACGTGCGGCCTTGATGTCCTCGAACACTATCGAGAGCTTGTTGGCTTTCAATGCCGCGTCAGTGTACGTTACATCGCCGTGCATCATGTAGTACACGCCATCACACTCAGCGATTACGATGCTGTTGCCGTTTGTGTGTCCTTTTGCCTTGATGAAGTATACTCCGTCAGCAATTTTCTGGGACTGAGGGAAGTTGTGATATGCGCCGTCGGAATATGTTGCGCGGATTACGTTATCGCCTGTCAGTTTGAGTGCGTCTGCGTCTTCGGGGGCAATGTAGATTTTCGCGTTGGGGAATGCCCGAAGTTCGCCTGTGTGGTCAGGGTGCTTGTGAGTAACGAGGATTTTGCTGACCTGCTCAGGCTTATAACCCAGAGCCTCAAGTGCTGGGACGTAATCGTTAATCTTCGTGTACCCTTTGAACGGTGTCTCCGATGGAAAACCTGTGTCAACGAGTATAACTTCACTTCCTGTGTCGATGAGGAAGTTCTGAAGGCTTCCGGGATATGTTACATCTTTGCGTCCGTCTGCTTTGTTCTCTCCGCCGAATACGAACTCCTCAGTGAATGAGCCGCCCTCATAGAGTTTTACTGCCTTGATCTTCATGAAAAATTTACCCCTTTCAAGAATTATTGAATACCTATAATTTTAGGCTATTGTATTTCAAAAACAAGAACGCAGATTTATAATACTTTGTATTGAAAAAATACCGTGATGGGAGGTAAATGTTTGTTGAGCATATATCAGGAGCAGACAGAAGATGTTGGCAGGATTGGCTATGCCCGTCTTGTATGAGAGGCCATACCCGAAGTATATATATTTCAGCTTTTGTCATGGCTTTTATTGTCCGGGCTTTCTTGGGCTATGGATCAGTTAATCTCTGCTGTGGCAGGATCAAGCGGCTCTGCTGTAACCACCGCAAACATTAGCGATTTCCTTTTCACCTGGCGCGGGCCGGTGGTTCTGTCGCTGGGTTTTGCGCTGGTTGACGTGTTCATAATCTTCGAGATATTTGTCAGCATTCACATGTGCAATGATATTCTTGACGGGAAACGCGTGCGTCTGTTCAATTCAATCCGGAGAGGTTTTCAGTCCATGCGGAAGTTTCTCTGTCCGGGCGGCCTTCCTGTTCTTATTTATGTCTTTCTGGCCGTCCCCCTGTGCGGCATTGGCTTTTCCATAAGCTTGAGCAGGGATTTCTATATACCTCACTTCATTATGTCAGTTATTGAGACAACACCGCTATACTATCTGCTCTATAGTCTCTTGATGCTTGCGTTGTTTGTTTGCGGGATAAGGGGTGTTTTCTCTATACATGCTGTATTAATTGACGGCATGACCCCTTCCGAAGGCAGAAAAGCCTCCGCAATAATCATGAAGCAGCACTGGAAACAGTTACTTCGTCCCATGTTAATGACAGCTGTTTTCCTTGTTCTTCTTAACATGGGATTCAAGGCTTTTCTGACATTCCTGTATAACAGTCTGGAGTCACATAGCACTATGGATTTCGGGCTTGCTGGTTATCGCTTTCTCTGTGCTGTAGTCGTTATCGGAGGAAGTTTCTTAGGCTCTATGCTGGCTGTATTCAGCGGCTATTGTCTGAAACTACTTTTCACACGATGCTACATTGACTACACACGAGGGGCAAAAACACTCTGGCCAGAACGTCCCAAACACCTGCGCTATTGGGGAAAACTGGCGTTTTTACTCTGCACATTTGCTGCTTTGCTTCTCTTCTCTGCAGCTGTTGGAGCAGGTCTGACCTCATCATTCGGCAGAACTGGCAGCGTGAAGATCGTCGCTCACCGTGCCGGCGGAGTGATGGCACCCGAAAACTCGCTCGAAGGGCTGGAATGCGCGATAAAACATGGCTGCTATGGCAGTGAAACCGACACTCAGAGAACGTCTGATGGGGCTTATATCATCAATCATGACGACAGCTTTCTGCGTCTTACCGGCGTTGACAAAGAGTCCCGTGAAATGACTTTAGAGGAAGTCAGGGGACTCACGATAACTGACCCTTCAACAGGCAGACAGGCACCAATCCCAACTGCTGAAGAGATGCTTGATGTTATCAAAGGCAGGGAGAAACTTTTTCTTGAACTGAAGGGAATTACTGCCGACAGAAAAATGGTTGATGATTTGGTTCAGATAATACGGGAAAAAGATTGCGTTGATGATGTCATACTAATTTCCCTGAAGTACAGTGTCATTGACTATGCCAAAACTCATTATCCGGAATTTGAGACAGGTGTCCTGATATTTGGCGGAATTGGCGATGTCTCACGCCTCAACTGCGATATGATCATCATGGAGGAGGAAATGGCATCAGACAGCCGTATAAGGCAGATTCACGCGAACGGCAAACGGGCCTTTGTCTGGACAGTCAACACTGAGGCAGGACTTTACAGGGCTCTCCGCAGTGAATGCGACGGCATAATCACAGATCAGGTTGAACTTGCCCAGCGTGTTCAGGCAAAAATTGAGTCGCGTTCCGACCTTCAGTGTCTACGGGATCAATTCTGGAACATATGGGACTAATTCGACAGGAGGAATCATCATGATTTACCGCAACCCTTTCAAGCGTTTGTACAATGCTTCGGCTTACTCGATAAGCGGTCTGATTCACGCTCTGAGAAACGAGCAGGCTTTCCGTTACGAGGCTGTTGTCTTTTGCGCTCTGTGCTTAATTCTGCTTATTGTACCTCTTACGGTGATGCGCCGCGTCTTTCTTGCCGGAATGTGGGTTCTGACTATGGCTCTCGAACTCGTGAACAGCGCGGCAGAAAAAGCGTTTGACCTCATAGACAAGAATTTCAGGCCGGAGATAAAAGCCGGCAAAGATATGCTCTCAGCATCAATATTTATCATGGTATGCTTTAATATATTTCTATGGGTATTTATGTTGCTGGCATAAGGCTATGACTGACAAGAAAACCATATGCCCGTTGAGGTTTTTGACTGACACATTCGGGGGAAAATGGAAGCTCCCGATTATCTGCATACTATCGGGCGAGAAGCCTCAGCGTTATTCGGCCATCAAGCGAAGACTCGGCGACATCACCAACATGATGCTCTCACAGTCGTTGAAGGAACTCGAAGCCGCAGGAATGGTCTCACGTACTCAGTACAACGAAGTCCCTCCCCGCGTTGAATACTCGCTCACTGAGAGGGGAAAGGGCGCATTGCCCATGCTTACATCTGCGGCACAATGGGCGGTCAGCGAAATGGAATGCGAAGGGTTATCCCCATACTGCGGAGAATGTTGCAGCACCCAGTAGGATACGCCTTGCGAAAATCGTTCCTTCTGCTACACTTCAATCACCGCAAATTTTCATGGCACGAAAGGAATGATTTATTATGCGACTGAACTATAACGGCCTCAAAGACGCAGAGGCTTGGAAGAAAGCCGGCATCGAACTTCCCCCCTATGACCCCCAGAAGCTCGCTGACAACACCCGCAAGAATCCCCGCTGGGTACATTTCGGAATCGGTAACATTTTCCGAATCTTCGTCGGAGGAATCGCGGACAGCCTAATCCGCAAAGGTCTAATGGACACCGGGATAATCTGCGCTGAGACGTTCGACTTTGATGTTGTCGACAAGATCTACAACCCCTTCGACAACCTCGCGCTCGCAGTAACTCTTTACCCCGACGGAAAGACCGACAAGAAGCTACTCGCTTCACTCACTGAGGCGGTGAAAGCACAGCCACGCTTCGGTGATGACTGGGCGAGGCTCAAGGAGATTTTCACAGCCCCAAGCCTTCAGATGGTCTCATTCACGATTACCGAGAAGGGTTACGCACTTCATGGCTCGGACGGAAAGTTCTTCCCGTTCGTGAACGCTGACATTGAGAACGGCCCGGAGAAATGCGGAGGTGCTATGGCGGTCGTCGCGTCAATGCTTTTCGCGCGTTTCAAGGCTGGAGCAACACCCCTCGCACTCGTCTCGATGGACAACGTATCACAGAACGGCAAGAAGCTCCGTGAAAGCGTCATCGAGATGTCCGAACAGTGGTACAACAGGAATTTCGTTCCGGCAGATTTCGTGAACTGGGTCAAGGACGAGAGCAAGGTTGCATTCTCATGGACGATGATCGACAAGATCACCCCGCGCCCGTCGGAAGATGTTGCAAAAACCCTCGAAGGTCTAGGCGTTGAGGACATGGGAATCGTCATAACGTCAAAGCGGACATACATTGCGCCGTTCGTGAACGCTGAAGCACCGGGCTACCTCGTCATTGAGGACTCATTCCCCAACGGCAGGCCGAAGCTCGAAGAGTCAGGTTATGGGGTCTACATGACTGACCGCAAGACCGTCAATCTTTCCGAGCGAATGAAGGTAACAGCATGCCTCAACCCGATACATTCCGCGCTCTGCACATACGCGATAATGCTGGGCTACACTCTTTTTGCCGACTGTATGCACGACTCTGACCTCGCCGAACTCGCCCATCAGGTTGGATATGTCGAGGGGCTTCCCGTTGTTGAAGACCCCAAAATCATATCGCCTCGCAAATTCCTCGATGAGTGCATCAACGTACGTTTCCCGAATCCTTATCTCGGCGACACAAGCGCGAGAATTGCGACGGACATATCGCAGGGCTTGAGCATAAGGTTCGGCGAGACAACGAAGGAATACGTTGCCCGTGATGGCACTGCGGAGAAGCTCAAGGGTATTCCGCTGGCTATTGCTGGTTGGCTGAGGTACATTCTTGGTGTTGACGACAAGGGCGGGAAGTACGAGCTTTCACCCGACCCGATGAACGCTGAGATGACGAAAGCACTTGAGGGCATAACCATCGGCAAGCCTGAGACTATGGGCGACAAGCTGAGGCCGATTCTCTCGAACGCGCGTATATTCGGCGTAAATCTCTATGACGCAGGGATAGGCGGGAAGGTTGAGGCTATATTCCGCGATGAGATTTCGGGGACTGGAGCAGTAAGGGCAGCCCTGAAGAAATATCTGGCCTGAGTGTAATACGTTGCTCCCCCTCCGTGTAAATTCTTGCTGACGGAGGGGGCAATGTTCAAGATATTGAGGATTCAAAAGGGTTATGATATATTTACATAATCCATAAAAGGAAATAAGGGATGAAAAGCATGTCAGATACTCAGTATTGGATAGTTGTCGTAGATGATGATATTGCAAATCTGCTAATGGCCGGTAATGTCATGAGCAAGAGCGGAATGCGTGTAACTGCTTTGAAGTCTGGAAAAGCCCTGCTCGAATACATTGAATCAAACGAAGTACCGGATCTATGCCTGCTGGATATTAGAATGCCGGACATGAGCGGCTTTGATACATTGAAAGCATTGCGAGCCAGCAGAAAGGGCAGAGAACTTCCCGTAGTTTTCTTGACGGCCGATGAATCCGAAAAATCCGAAACCATAGGTCTCTCTCTTGGTGCTATGGATTTCATCAAGAAGCCTTTTGTGCCAGAAGTGCTCGTCCTGCGAACTAAACACATTATAGATTTAGTTCGCCTTCAGAAAAATCTCGAACATGAAGTAAAAGTCAAGACGGAAGAAAGCCAAAAGTTTTTCATTCATGTTATATCTGTATTGGCTAGTGCGATTGAAGCGAAAGATACTAATGCGAAAGGACACTCTGAACGCGTCGCTAAATATGCTAAGGAGATAGCTAAACGTTATGGCTATAATGATCTCAAGCAGACCGGCATTTACTTGATAGGCCTGCTGCATGATGTTGGAAAAATCGGAGCTTCGGACAACGAACACGCTGTAGTTGGTGCCAGACTTTTTGCGTCTGTCAACGAGATGCCTTCACTTGCGTTAGGGACGAAATATCATCACGAGAGATATGACGGCAGCGGCTATCCTAAGGGCTTAGCGGGGGAGAAAATTCCTGAGCAGGCACGAATAATCGCCGTCGCTGACAGCTATGACACAATGTGCAGTAAAGGCGAACTTTCTCAGAGCGAGATCAGGGCTGAAATCGAGAAAGGAAAAGGCTCTCAGTTCGATCCAAAATTCGCGGAAATAATGCTTGAAATGATTGACGAAGGAGCGGCAGACAGGATTTCACAGGAATAAGAGCATCTCCTCCCCGTAGCTAAAGTTAAGTGGTTTCGAGGTGGTTTGTGATGATTAACCGGATTAGGGCACTATGGCGTATTCTCGGGGTTTCAATTTATGACAATGCCGAACGACGCAAACAGAACCTGAAAACCATTTCCTGCATTGCGGTAGTTATGGAGATACCGTCGCTGTTGGGAGCTGTGTCTTATTTTTTCACTCCTTTGTGGGATTTTGCGTTGGGCTGTTTGATTTATGCCATTTTTAACCTTGTGATTTTCTATTTTGCAAGCATCAAAAAAGACCGTGAATTGGCCGCAAGTATCAGCACTGTTCTCTCTCTCGTAGCCTGCACAAACATAGCACTTTTTGCAAGAAATGGTTTCGCTGCTCACTGGACGCTGCTTTTCCCGCTCGTTGTATGCTATCTCTGCGGTGTCAGGTTAGGGCTTTTAAGTTCTCTTTATATGACACTTCTCTATATGGTCTTATATTGGACGCCTCTTAGGACCATTATGGAAGGGGTATATTCTCCGATGTTCTTGAGCCGTTTTCCTTTACTTTATATGATAGTCTCACTCAACACAGCTTACATCATGATTGAGTATCACGTAAACATTCTGAATCAGATGCTTTACGAGAAGAAACTTGAGGCCGCAAGAGATGAAGCACGGGCGGCAAATCACGCGAAGAGTGAATTTCTCGCGAGTATGTCTCATGAGATTCGTACTCCGTTGAATGCAGTGCTAGGAATGAATACGATAATCTTGCGTGACTGTCAGCAGGCCCGGGAGCTTCTTCAGGGTAACTTTGATGCTGTCAAGATTCTGGACAGCATAACTTCGAGTGCCGGAGACATTGAGAATGCCGGGAATAATTTGCTCTCACTCATCAATCAGATTCTCGACTTCTCAAAAGTTGAAGCCGGGAAAATCGAACTTGTCGAGACCAATTACAAGTTAAGCTCTGTTCTGAACGACGTAAGCAGCATGGTAGCCCTCAGAGCAAAATCCAAAGACCTTGAATTTCATGTTGACGTTGATGAAAATCTTCCGGACGTTTATTTCGGCGATGAAATGCGTATGAGGCTGATAATCCAAAACCTCCTGACCAACGCCGTCAAGTATACTGATCACGGAAGCGTTGATTTCTCCGTCAGCAGTGCAAACACGAAAGTCGTTCAGCCCGGCGGCACTCTTTTGCTGAAGATTCTAGTTAAGGACACAGGAATAGGAATTAAGAAAGAGGACATTGATAAAATCTTCAGGCGTTTCGAGCGTGTAAATCTCGAACATAATAGCACGATAGAGGGCACAGGACTCGGACTTGCTATCGTTCAGCTACTTTGCAGCAAGATGGGCGGCAACATTCATTTAGAGAGCGAGTACGGGAAAGGCTCTGTTTTCACGCTGACGATTCCGCAGAAAGTTATTTCGTGCGAGCCAGTTGGGAATTTCCGCAAGAAATTTGAGCAAAGCATCATCAACAAAGAGCATTATCACGAATTATTCAAAGCACCGGAAGCGCATATTCTGATAGTCGATGATACTCATTTCAATCTTGTTGTTGCTATGGGGCTTCTAAAGAAAACAGAGATTAAGATTGACACGGCCTCAAACGGCGGGGACGCTATCACTTTTGCGGGCGAACGTTCCTACGATTTAATTCTAATGGATCAAAGGATGCCTAGTATCGACGGAACAGAGGCACTCCACCGTATTCGGGAGTTTGACAAAAATACGCCAGTAATCTGCCTTACAGCTGACGCTATTTTGGGAGCCAGGGCGCGGTATCTGTCGGAAGGTTTCACTGACTACCTTACGAAGCCTATCGACAGCGCAGCACTTGAGAAAATGCTCTTGAAATACTTGCCGAAGGAAAAGATTATAACGATTAAAGAGGTTGAAGAAAAAATCCCGGAAGATGAGGCTGACGATTTCGCAAAACTCAAAGGAAGCGGGATTGAAGTTGAAACCGGGCTTAGGTATTCCCAAAATGACAAGACACTATATCGCACCCTGCTGGGCGAGTACATTCTGAGCTATGACGAAAGGATAAGTTCCATCAAGAAATTCTGTGCGTCTAAGAATTGTGAACGCTACGGGATAGTAGTTCATGCCCTCAAAAGTTCATCAAGAATGATAGGAGCGACGGAACTTTCCGAAGTCTGTGCAAAGTTAGAAAAGGCCTCAGATGATGGCGAGATTGAAACGATCCAGGAAAGGACTCCGGCTTTGCTGGAATTGTATGAGAAGATTATCAGCGCAATTCGTTCAGCCAATGTAGTTGAAACTGAAGAAGCGCATAACTCCGACGATGAAATCTTAGAATTTTTCCCTGAAACGTAAACTCCTGAAAAGTTGGGATAATGTACCTATTCATGCTAAAATTATTTGTTTTGATAACATAATTTAGACAGGAGGCTACAAAACTTTTATGCCCGACGAAATAATTGAAGAAGTAAAACCTCAGTCGGAGGAGAAAATCTTAACCCTTCCTCTTGTTGGCGAGATAAAGACGAGTTACCTCAACTATGCTATGAGCGTCATTGTCGGACGAGCTTTACCAGATGCCCGCGACGGCCTCAAACCTGTTCAGCGTCGTGTACTCTATGCAATGTCAGAATTAGGCCTCAAGCACAACACAGCCTACAAGAAGTCAGCGCGTATCGTCGGTGAAACTATGGGTAAATATCACCCTCACGGAGACTCGGCCATATATGACACGATGGTTCGTCTTGCCCAGAATTGGAACTTGCGATACACGCTCGTTGACGGTCAGGGAAACTTCGGCTCGATCGACGGAGACAGCCCTGCGGCCATGCGTTACACCGAAGCAAGGCTAAGTCGTCCCGGAGAACTAATGCTCGCTAACCTCGACGAGGACACCGTAGAATGGGGTCAGAACTTCGACGAATCCCTCAAAGAACCCCTGACGCTACCCTCAATCCTCCCGAATCTTCTCGTCAACGGCTCAACTGGAATCGCTGTCGGAATGGCCACGAACATGCCGCCTCACAATTTACGTGAAGTCGCAAATTTATTCTGCTGGATGATCGACAACGGAATTGAACCTGAAGACGCAAGCACAGCTGATATCTTGAAGATAATGCCCGGCCCTGACTTCCCTACAGGCGGAGAAATTCTAGGGCGCTCAGGAATACTTGAGGCTTACTCCACAGGTCGCGGGAAAATCACGGTCAGGGGCAAGATGCACGTCGAGGAGTCAAAGCGAGGGAAACACAGCATCGTAATCACAGAGATTCCCTACAGCGTCAACAAAACCATGATGCTCGAAGCTATGGTCGAGGCTGTTCAGGAGAAGGAAATTGAGGGAGTCTCCGAGATGAGGGATGAGTCTGACAGGGACGGTCTCAGAATCGTCGTCGAACTCTCAAGGGACGCTGACGCAGATCTCATTATGAGGCAGCTATACCGGCACACGTCGTTGCAGACAACATTCGGCGTCATTAACCTTGCGCTCGTCGACAAGCACCCCGAAATCCTAAGCATTCAGCAGCTCCTCTCGATATTCCTGAACTACAGGCGCGAAGTCGTAAGGCGAAGAACTGAATACCGCCTGAAGCACGCTCAGGCACGCGAACACGTCATTGAAGGCCTCAAGAAAGCTCTAACTCACATTGAGCAGGTAATCCGGACAATACGCTCAACGAACAGCGCAGCAGAAGCAAAAGAAAGCCTGCAGTCAATACTCGGCTTCTCGGAAGTTCAGGCACAGGCTATCCTCGACATGAGGCTGCAGAGGCTCACTGGACTCGAACGCGAGAAACTCGACGAGGAACAGTCGAAACTTCTTGCTGACATTTCCGGCTACAACGAGATTCTTGCTGACAGGAAAGTACTTGACGGCGTAATTCGCTCTGAACTTGTCGATTTGGCGGAACGTTTCGGTGATGACAGAAGGACGGCAATCGTTGAGGAAGTTCAGGAAGCTCTTGACGGAGATTTAATCCCTGAGGAGAACATCATAATCACCCTCTCGAAGGACGGGTTAATCAAGCGTCAGCCCCTCGAATACTACCGGCTTCAGGCAACAGGCGGAAAGGGAAAGCGCGGTGCAACAATTCACGCCGATGACAGCATAGAGATGCTCAGCGTAACGAACACTCACCGCGATATATATTTCTTCACGAACACAGGCCGTGTAATGTCGCTGAAAGGCTACGAAGTCCCGGAGACTAAATCAGGAAAGGGAAAGCCAATCTCGCGCTACCTTCCTCTTGCTGAAAACGAGAGAATCGTGAACATTGCCGGAGACGGAGGCGGAAACTTCAAGTACGCATTCTTCATAACGAGGCGGGGAATCGCAAAACGTGTAACCTTCAGCGAGCTTCTTCAGACGAAACGCGCAAAACGTATCATGAAGATGGACGCGGGCGACGAGATTGCACAGGTAAGACTCACAACGGGAAAGAATGACATGGTCATCGTAACGAGGGACGGCCTTGCGCTGAGAGTTCCTGAGATTGAGTTCCGGCCATTGAGCAGGACAGCACGGGGGGCTATGGCAATACGTCTCAAGAAGAATGATTACGTCCTGAGCTGCGACCCTGTTACCGAACGCCGAACTATCCTTGTAATCAGCGAGATGGGAATCGGGAAGCGAGTTGAGTTTGCATCATTCATGCCGCATCACAGGGGTACGGGCGGAATTTGCCTCATGGAGCTTACGGAGAAGACCGGGAAATTATCCGGCAGCGTTTCCGTTAAAGACAGCGACGAGATTATCGCGATTTCCGCAAAGGGAAGAATGATTCGTATGCCCGTCGAAGGCATAAATATCATGAAGCGTCATTCAGTCGGCAATATAATTCTCAGGCTCGACGAGGGCGACTCAGTTGCCGATTTCAGCGTCATGAGAACTGAAGAAGACAACGACGAACTCACGGCCATGCTTCCATTTGACGACGAACAGGGAGAACAGGGACAGGAAGATGAGAATAGCTAGAGACGGAGTCCCGACAATAGCATTCCTGACACTCTGCGCGGGGGCATTCGCGTTTATATCGTGGATACCCTGCGCGGTAATGCTTTTGTTGCTTGGATTGGTGCTGTGGTTCTTCCGGGACCCAGAGCGCTCGGCGGACTACAAGGACGGAGGATTCTATTCGCCCGCTGACGGAAAGATCGTCGAAATCTCGAATTGCTGCCACGAATTTACGGGCTACTCGGTGAAGGTCGGGATATTCATGAACGTATTCAGCGTCCACGTCAACAGGACACCCTGCACAGGACGTGTTGACTTTCTCAATTACGTTCCCGGAAAGAAGATAGCCGCGTTCTCTCCGAAAGCCTCAGAAATCAACGAGCGAAATTATGTCGGACTTTCAACGCAATGGGGCGCGGTAATGATGGTACAGATTGCGGGGCTAGTAGCAAGAAGGATCGTTTGCAGACTGAGGCGCGGTGATGTCCTCGAAGCCGGGCAGCGTTACGGAATGATTAAGCTCGGCTCACGGGTTGACTTGTACATGCCGGCTGATACAGTAGTTCGCGTGAAACTCGGCGAAAAAGTAAAGGCCGGAATAACATTGATAGGGGTTGTGAAAGGTTGAGAAGTTTGCTGAAGATAAGGCGGATAATGGGACGTAAAGGGAAGAAGAAGCCGATGGAGTTCAAGCACATTCTGCCCAACATGGTAACGAGCGGGAATTTGCTCTGCGGATTGTTCTCGCTGATACTGGTGCTTCATGGCCGATATGTTCCGGCGGCGTGGCTGGTATTCTTCGCGGTGATATTCGACGGTTTCGACGGTAAGGTTGCGAGAATGCTGGGCGGAGGCTCACAGTTCGGAATGGAGTTCGACAGCCTGGCGGACTTGGTGAGCTTCGGGGTTGCGCCTGCGATATTGCTGTACGAGGTCTCAATGAGGGGGCTTCACTTTGCTGGTGCGGTAATATCGTGCTTCTTTGCGCTCTGCGTGGCACTGAGGCTCGCGCGCTTCAACGTTGTGCATGTTCCCGGACCGTTTCAGGGGCTTCCGTGCCCTGCGGGTGGATTGTTCGTGTCGTCATTCGTAATTGCTGGCGTGAATCTTCCTGCGCTTGCGATGGCTGTGGTGATGGCACTGACGGGCTTCCTCATGATTTCGAGCATACCATACGCGAACATGAAGAAGCTGACGAAGAAGACTGCCGACGGAATGAAGTGCCTTGCGCTATTCTCGATGATGGTGCTTTCGTTCGTGTTCATGAAGAAGGGTGCGCCGATGTTCCTGTTTGCGATGTATATTGCGAGCGGGCTTATACGGTTTGACTGGGGTCAGTGGCTCTTGAAGCCGGAAGCGCGGGACGAGGCATTGAATCATAAGAACTAGTGTTTGAAGATTGAGAGACTCGCTGAAGAGGCGGGTCTTTATTTTTACGCGAAAATACTCATCTTGAAAAAGTACAAAACAGCAAGGTGTGATATAATTACTGCTGTCAAAAAAATACCTACACATGATTTCGGGGTGTATATATCCCCTAGTTTACCTTGCTAAATGTGTATTATAACATAATTGCGAATGGTTGGCGGTCATGTGTCTTTATGGTTTTGACAAAATATCCCATTGGAGGTAAAAAAGCATGAAGAAGTACATAGCGTCATTCATGGTTGTGTGTCTGCTCTTGATGTGTTCGAGTGCATGGGCGGACTACTGGAACGAGGGTCATTCAGGAACGGAGGCCGATCCGTATGTGATTGACACGAATGCGGATCTGGTCGCGCTGAGGGATAGGGTGAACGCAGGAACTGAGTCGGCGGATATGTATTACAAGCTGACTGAGAACCTGAACATCTCGCAGATAACGGACTGGGTTTATATCGGCGGTACAGAAGCTCGTGCGTTCACGGGACATTTTGACGGCAACGGGAAGGCCATTCAGGTCAACATCAACAGAGGAGCCTCATCTGCTAGTCTGTTCGGGCATGTCAATACTGAGGCAAATACATACGCCGTTAAGAATCTCACGGTCAGCGGAACAGTCGCTGGACGCTGGGCAGCTGGTGTTGCTATGGATTTATACTCAGGAATTATTGACAACTGCACTTTTACAGGTAAGTTGTCAAGAGCTGTTGATTGGCGTGGTTATGATGGTAACGTAGGCGGTATTGTCGAATACATGACAGGCGGAAAAATCACGAACTGTACTGTAACTGCAACAATGACAGGAGCCGACCGCGGCACAGAATATGGCGGTGGCATTGTCGGTTACATGACAGGGGGCAGCATTGAGAACTGCAAAGTTGAAGGTACAACTCTCTCAACATTCAACTGTGCGGGTGGCATTGCCGGATATGCCAAGATAGCAAACTTTGAGGCAATCAAGAACTGCACATTCTCAGGCACGGTGAACGCAGGGAAAAGTGGCAGTTACAGTGGGGGTATCGTAGGTTATATTGAGGGCGGAAATCTCCAGAACAACCACGTAACCGCAGATACTAACGCGAGTTCATCAGTGTCGGGCAAAGGCTACGTAGGCGGAATCGTGGGACGCATCGGCGAGGCAACAGTTGTCGAAAGCTGTGATGTCTCATCGCTCGTAACGGTCTCCGGCGGCTCTCAGGCAATCGGCGGAATCGTCGGCCTCATGAACGCATCGACAGTACGCAATAATCAGTCCCACGCTACGATTTCGGGAGACGTTACCAACATGGGTGGCGTGGTCGGGAAACTCGACGCGTCAAGCTACGAAATCAACAACAACCGCTACAGTTCCGCAGAACACAGCATCGGCAACAACGCTCAGGGTGTCCCAAGCGAGGAAGGCTGTATCAGGGTCGGCGCAAGCATCGCGATCACGCCAGACTCACTCCCTGAAGCAGTAGCCAACAGCGAATACACCGTAACCCTCACAACCGACTCGACAACCGCTGTGGTATGGACACTCACGAACGGTACTAGTCTCCCCGAAGGTCTCACGCTCGGAAGGTCAACAGGAATAATCTCAGGCACTCCAACAACAGCAGGAAGCTACACCTTCACGGTCAAGGCCAGCCCGCTGTCAGGTGCGCCAGCAACAAAGCAGTTCACGCTGACGGTTCTGGGAACGAGGCTCACGATAACAACGACATCGCTTCCTTCCGGCACGGCAGGCACAGATTACAGCGCAACGTTCGTATCGAATCCTGCGGGGGCTTCGTGGTCAGTGGAATCGGGGACGCTTCCGGCTGGTCTAACGCTCAATTCATCGGGCGTGATTTCTGGTAAACCAACAACAGCAGGGACAACGACCTCAACCTTCAGGGTAAAGGCGACATTAGGCTCTCAGAGTGTGTCAAAAGAGTTCAGCATCACTATAAACGGATCCGGGCCGGCAATCAGGATTACAACAACGAGTCTCCCATCTGGGACAGTCAACGCATCATACTCGGCCATACTCGCGGCCGACTCTTCGGCGGTAACATGGTCTATAGCTTCGGGAAGTCTTCCGGCGGGGCTGACACTGAGCAATTCGGGAACAATCTCAGGAACTCCGACGACTGCGGGGACATCGACATTCACGGTCAGAGCTGTATCGGGCTCAGTAAGTGCGACGAGGGAACTCAGAATCACAATAACGGGTGGGCCAAGTCTCAGGATAACAACAATGAGTCTTCCAGCAGGAACGGTAAATGCGTCATATTCGGCTGTACTTGCTGTTAACTCATCGGCGGTAACGTGGTCGATAGCTTCTGGAAGTCTTCCGGCGGGGCTGACACTCAGCAATTCAGGAACGATTTCGGGTACGCCGACGGCTGCAGGAACATCGACATTCACCGTGAAAGCGACATCAGGCTCGAACAGTGCGGAGAAAGAACTCAGCATCACAATCAATACGCCGACAGGTATAACGATCACTACGGAAGATGTTCCAAACGGTACGGCAGGAAAGACATACACCGCACGACTTACCTCATCTGCAAGTAATGCGACATGGTCGGTAAGTTCCGGGAGTCTTCCTGATGGTCTCACGCTCAGTGCCAGAGGATTGATTTCTGGTATACCATCTGAACCGGGAACCTACAGCTTCACTGTACGCGCATCAAGCGGTTCTGCCTCAGCGGAAAAGGCATTCAGCCTGATAATAGAAGGTACAGCGATCACCATAATGACAACAAGGCTTCCTTCAGGCGTTGTAGGCACGGAATATTCCGGCGCGCTTACATCAAATCCTACTGATACTGTTTGGTCGGTGTCATTTGGAAGTCTTCCGCCTGGTCTAACGCTGAGTTCATTGGGCATAATCTCTGGCACTCCAACTTTCGACGGGACATCAACTTTCACTGTCAGCGCAGCATCGGGCTCGTCAAGAACGACAAAGAACCTCAGCATTACGATTAATGCACTTGCCGTTACGACTTCCAGTCTTCCCAGCGGGGCTGTAGGAGATACATATAGCAGGCTTCTCACGTCGAATGGTTCAAATGTAACTTGGTCAGTAAGTTCCGGGCATTTCCCGGAAGGGTTGACTCTCAACAGCCAGACAGGGTTAATCTCAGGAACGCTCACAACATTAGGCACTTATAACTTCACCGTACAGGCAAGAAACTCTTATGCCAGCGCGTCGAAGTCATATACCGTGAACGTAAGAGACACAGGCTCAGGCGGCAGCAGTGCAAGTTCAGGGGGAGGCGGAGGCTGTAATTCTTCGCTCGGGATTATGGCCATCGCGGTTCTGGGCTTCGCGTTGAGGAAGAAGCAGTAAACGGGAAAGAATCCTGCTCCCCTTGCGTTAATGTGAGGGGAGCTTTTTGTGCGGTCAACATTCATGTTACACACAAAAAAAATAACCTCCGGCATTACCCGGAGGCCGTGAGATTTCGTGTGTGTTATGCGTTCATTGCCTTCATACGGCGCGACATTAACTCTTTGCGTCTTGCGGCTGTATTCCTGTGCATCACGCCCTTCACTACTGCTTTGTCGATTACGCTCTGTGCTGTGTTGAAACTCTTTGCGGCCTCATCTTTGTTGCCAGAGTCTACAGCTTCGAGTACTCTCTTAACGGCGGTCTTGCATCTTGATGTCCAGTATTTGTTGTACAGCCTGTTACGCTCGGCTATTCTTACGCGCCTTTCAGCGGATTTCTTGTTCGGCATAAATTTCGCTCCCTGAATATTTTTGTGATGGTGCCGGAGGGGAGACTCGAACTCCCACAGAGTTGCCCCCGGCGGATTTTGAGTCCGCTGCGTCTACCATTCCGCCACTCCGGCTTTCGATTATATGGAATAAGATACACTCTGATTTATATTTTGTCAAACATTCCGTTTTCTTTCAAGTATTTCACGGCCTTCCTGACTTCCTGAGACGCACCCCTTCTCGTTATGAAAAGCGCATCAGGAGTATCGACCACAACAATATCATTCACCATATTCAGGACAGCAAGTTTCTCCTGCGAATGAACAAAGCAGTTATGCCCATCAAGAATCACAGCGTTCCCCGAAACAACGTTCCTTTTCTCGTCGCACTCCATGACATCATCATGAAGCGCGTCCCATGACCCAACGTCAGACCACCCCGAATTGAACAGCGGAACAACAGCCATCCTCTCGGCCTTCTCCATTACGGCGTTGTCGAACGATATATTTTTGACGGATGCGAAATTTTCCCGAACGTTTCTATTTATTGCAAGCTCGAATAATTCCGGGTCAGCGTGTTCAAGCTCACGGTAGAGGCTCTTGGGAGTTAAAACGAATATCCCCCCGTTCCAGAGGTAATTACCGTCAGCAAGATAACCTTGTGCGGTCCTCAAGTCCGGCTTCTCAATGAATGCCTCAGCCTCGTAGTATCCTCCCTCAATTTCCTGCCCCTGCCGAATATATCCGAAGCCCGTCTCAGGTCTCACAGGAGCGATCCCCAGCGTCGCAATGTAGCCATCGTCAGCCGCCTTAATTCCAAGCGTGAGAGCATCAGTAAATGCCTTAACGTTACGTATGAATGCGTCGCTAGGCACTATCACCATTACATCATCATCACCCGCGCCCTGCCTTCTAAGTTCCTCAGACGCAAGAAGAATAGCAGGTGCTGTCCCTCTTGCAAACGGCTCCTCAATGATGAAGTTCTCAGGAAGATTGTCTTCACCGAAAATTTCGCCGGTCTGAGACATTACAAGGTCATGCCATTTTGCGTCCGATATTACTCGGAGTGATGAGAGGGTTACGGCGTTAATCATTCGCAGAGCCGTAGTCTGCAACAAAGTCTTCTCATCGTAGAGCCTGATGAACTGTTTGGGGAAGTTTTCCCTCGACAATGGCCAGAGCCTCGTCCCGCTTCCTCCGCTCAATATAAGCCCGTAAATATTCCTCATGGCTAGTTCACCTGCTGAAGATTACCGTGCTTGAGCATTTGGGTTATGCTCGTCGACAGCAACGGTATTGGGTCAACGAACTGCCCGCCGAGTATCAGGCTGTAATGAAGGTGCGGGCCTGTTACCCTTCCTGTTGCGCCGGATTTTGCCACGACCTGACCCTTCTCAACCTTGTCGCCCTTCTTGACGAGTATGTTGCTGAGGTGGAAGAACGCCGTTATTACCCCGTTGCCTGAGTCGATGTAGACACTGCCTCCCGCATAATAGTGGAAGCCCGCGAGTATTATCGTCCCCGCGAAAGGTGCGCGAACGCTCGTTCCTGTTACGGCTCTTATGTCTGCGCCGTTATGTCCTGCTCTCGGCTGGCCGTTATAGATTCGCTGCTTCCCGTAATTGCTGGTCAGCGTGATTGATGCTAACGGCGGCTGAGGGGGTGTCGTCCATTTTCGGGGAGCTGTCATCGTCCGGAGGGCCGCGCCGATTAGCTTCGACTCGTTCTGAATACGGCCAAGCTCTTTCTTCGGAGGGTTAACCATTTTGGGATTTACGCTGAGATTTTCCTTTGGGTACTGCCTCGCGCGCAGGTAAATGTTTCCGGAGGCTTTGTATTTCTTACCGCCCTGTATGAACTCGAAAAGTATCTTGTAGCTTCCGGGTTTAACGTTGCGAACGTCCGAGCCTAAGAGACTATATGAGATTTTCCCTGCGCCTCCTGTTTCAACATTGAGGGCTATGCTCCTGTTCATCCATGTTACAGTGGGTGATGAGTATTCGGCTGTCGATGTTATTGAGACCGCGAATGCCTGCCCGATGTCCCAGCTTGTCGGGAAATTTACCCATGATGATGCGTGTGATTGTCCTGACGTTAAGATCGTGAGCATTATTATGATGAGGGATAGTTTTAGTCTGCGCATTGTTACTCTCCTTGTGATAATTTCCGCAACAATATACCATAAAATAACATTACCGGAAAAGGAGTTTTCTTAACCGATAGTGCTATAATTACCGCGTATATCCCAAAATTTCACGAAAGGGGCAAATTTTCATATGTCAACAATCGGATACTATGATCCCGAAAACTTCAAGAAAGTCTATCATGCACAGCCAAGAACGACGATAGAGACGCTGTTCTACGCCAACAATGTTCATCACGTACAGGACCTCCACGAAGCCTACAACCTCGCAAAGAAATCGCCCGGCACAATCGAACTCACAGGAATGCCCGTCTACAAACCCGAAGAGCAGGGTCTCCCTATGGGCGCGAACGTCCTCCTCTTCAACGACGGCGGAATCTTCGGACGCACAGCAGCAGCAAGGCGCATCGTCGGCTACCCTGATGTCGACGTCGCAAAGTACTGCAAGATTATCCGCGAGGCAGTCTTCAACATGCGCTACAGGAAGCTCTATCAGGCTGACGCATACGTAGGACTCGATGAAGACTTCATGACCAGCGCGCACTGCATCGTCCCGGAAGGCTACGAGAACAACCTCTACAACTGGATGATCAACTTCCAGTACGCAAACGAGGCATATGCACCGCGTTATGCCGCATCACGCAAGATTTCCGACCATGACGGCGACATATTCTTCGTTGCCGACCCTGACTGGCCGCACGGAGACGCAAAACTTGCCGAACAGTTCCCGCTTGGAATCGCATTCTTCTCACCCGAAGAGAACTGCGCAATCGTACTCGGCCTCCGCTACTTCGGAGAAATGAAGAAAGGCACGCTGACCCTCGCATGGGGAATCGCGGCAAGAAACGGCTACGCATCATGCCACGGCGGACTCAAGCGTTACACCCTCAAGGACGGAAGCGGAAAGAAATTCGTCGTCGCAGCGTTCGGACTTTCTGGCTCAGGAAAATCGACAATCACACACGCAAAGCACGACGGCAAGTATGACGTTATGGTTCTTCATGATGACGCATTCGTCGTAAACGTAAAGGACAAGTACGCGATCGCTCTTGAGCCGACATACTTCGACAAGGTTGCTGACTACCCAATCGGCTGCCCTGACAACAAGTACATCATGACGCTCCAGAACTGCGGCTGCATAAAGACACCTGACGGAAAACTCATCGCCGTAACCGAAGACATCCGTAACGGAAACGGACGCGCAATAAAGTCCCGCCTTTGGTCGCCGAACAGAGTTGACAGAATCGATGAGCCTCTCAACGCTATATTCTGGCTGATGAGAGACCCGACACTCCCGCCTGTCCTGAAGCTCGAAGGGCCGTCGCTTGCCTCAGTGCTTGGTGCGACGCTTGCAACAAAGAGAACGAGCGCAGAGAACCTTGCACCTGGTGTTGACCCTGACGCACTTGTCTGCGAGCCTTACGCCAACCCGTTCAGGACCTACCCGCTCGGAATGGACTACGAGAGATTCAAGCAGCTCATTTCAGACGGAGTTGAATGCTACATTCTCAACACGGGCAACTTCATGGGCAAGGCTGTCGGAAAAGAGAACACCCTCATGATCATCGAGCGCATAGTCGAGGGCAAAGCTGACTGGAAGCCTTTCGGGAAGCTGTCAGGCATCAAGACGATGGAGATTCCGGGATTTGATGCTGACCTCAAGAACGAGGAGTACAGGACTCAGCTCAAGAAGAGATTCCAGGACAGGCTGAACTTCATCAAGAGCAGAGATACTGAGCGCGGCGGAATCGACAAACTTCCTGCTGATGCTCACGAGGCTGTCGAGAAGCTCATTGCTGAGATAGGCTAGAGAGTTGAGAGATTTTGCGGTGTCCTGACGAGGGATGCCGCTTTTTTGCAGGCTTAAGCGGGAAACCGCCACTTCCAGCCGTAAGAGCATAAGTCATAAGTGGCGGTAGTTCACCAGAGAGGCGACAAATTTATCGTATAACGTAGCCTTTTCGTTTTAGACTTTCGCGGACACTGTTATGTACTGCCTCGACTTCCTCAACTGTGAGTGTCCTCGTCTCTGACCTGTAACTCAGTGTATATGCTAGGCTCCTGAAACCTTCGGGGATTCCTTTTCCTGCGTAAATGTCGAATAGCCTCAAGCCCTCAAGAATAACACCATCGCTTGCAGATTCTTTCACAGCCTCGCGAATATCACGCATAACGTCATCGCTGCTTCTGTCTACAGCGGCCATGAGCGATATATCCCTGAACGATGCGGGGAACGAACTTGCGGGGGTGAACACAGGCTTCTTTGCCTCATTCAATCCCGTAGTGTCAATCTCGAATGCGTAGACTTTCTCAACATCAAGCTCCTGCTCAATCGCGGGCTTAATCCTTCCGACGCAGCCGACTTTCTTCCCATCAACAAGAATATCCGCAGTCTGCCCTGAGTGCATGAATGTCTCATGGCCTGCAACAAATTCAGCCCTATATCCTCGTTCAGTAATCAGTGCTTCAACATCAGCCTTAATACTGTAGAAATCCTCGCTGCGATTTCCTGAAGGCGAGCGAGTGTCAGCACCGTTGAAGAGCAATCCTGCAACGTGTTCGGGTTCAGTGTGGGAGTTTTCGCTGTCTCTGAGGAATACGCGTCCCTGCTCAAAAATCCTGACTGGTTCGCGCCACCCTGAGGTTACGCTGACTTTGAGACCAGAAAGTAATCCGGGAAGTAACGTCGTCCTCATTGCCATTTGGTCGCGGCTTATTGGGTTGCCTATGGTCAAAGGCTTTGCGCGGACATCATCGGCGGGAAGCCTCAATTTCTCCGGGAAGTCTTCAGGGAGGAAGCTGTATGTCAAAACTTCCGTGTAACCTCTCGGCATGAGCGCGTTCCTCACGAAGCCAGCAAGCCTCATAGACTGCCCTATGTCTGCACGCTTTGGCATTTCACCGGGAAGTCTCTCCTCAGTATCGTTGTAGCCCCTGTAACGCCCTACCTCCTCAATTAAGTCCTCCTCAATCGTAATGTCAGGCCTTGAAGTTGGGGGCATGAATACTCTCGCTTCTCCCTCGTCCTTGACCTGCATAATCCCGAAGCCTTCGAGAATTTTAGCGGCCTCGTTCATGTTGTTCCACGAGAGATAAACGGAGAGTTTACGGCGAGTCAGAGTTACGGGCTTGGGTTCGTGGATTTCGTTCTCGGCTGAAAGAGGCTTATAGCCAACGTCAGCTCCGCACCATTCACGCATTAGAGATGACGCTGCCATCAGCGCGGATTTGCTCAATGCAGGGTCAACAGTCCTTGCAAACCTGAAAGCTGCCTCCGAGTTTATCCCCAAACGCCTCGAAGTGTGCCCGACTCTTACGGGCGAGAAACTTGCGCTCTCAATAACGATTGTGCTAGTGTCAGGGTTGATTCCTGTCTGCTCACCGCCCATAACTCCAGCGAGTGCGATTGCCTCACCGCCTGACGTTATGAGCATGTCGCGCTCAGTGAGTGTCCTGTCCTTTCCGTCAAGCGTCATCATGTGCTCGCCGTCATGAGCAGCCCTCACTGTGATTTCGCGTTCAGGGAGAGTGTTGAGGTCGAAAGCATGAAGGGGCTGCCCCAACATCAGCATTACATAATTCGTAACGTCAACGGCGTTACTCAACGGTCTCATTCCGAGATGAGCGAGGTCAACTTTCGCCGTCAATGGAGAGTCGCCTATCTTCGCTCCAGTTGCAAGCCCCAATCTGTAAGCATAGCAACCTTTGTCGGGCAACGAGATTTTCCCGAAGTCCTCAGTCCATTCCTTCTCCTGCTTCAAAGGCCGTAACCATTCTGGCGTTTTGAGAGTTGATTTTGGGTATAAGCCCTTGATTTCCCTTGCCATTCCTAGATGACTGAGAAGGTCGCCTCTGTTAGGAGTGATTGAGACGTCGAGAATTACATCGCCTATATGATAGAGACTTTCGGCCATGTCGCCAGGTCTTGCGTCGTTCGGAAGTATTAAGAGTCCCGACGGATCATCGACATCATGAAGCCCAAGCTCCTCCGCACTAAGCATCATTCCGTAGCTCAATACGCCGTGAAAATCCCTAGTTCCCATTTCCGTGCCGTCAGGAAGTACAGACCCCTCGCCCGCGTAGAACACCATGTCGCCCTTCTTCATGTTCTTCGCGCTTGTTACGCAGACGTGGCGGCCGTTTCCAGTGTCGAGGTGAGCGACTGAATATTTCTCGTCCTTTGGGTGAGTTTCGAGAGCGTCGATCCTTGCGGCGACTACCTCGCTCATCTTTCCGGCGGTGTAAGTTATTCCTTCGACTTCAGAGCCTGAGAAGGTCAGGCGTTCGGCCAATTCTTCAGGGGTCAAGTTAACGGGTTCAATGTCGATAAAATTCTTCAATAATTCCCACGAGATCAGCATGACTCAGCACCCCCGAATCCTGACATGAAATATGAAACGTTCCCGTCAAAGAGCAAACGCAAATCGCTGATGCCGTATTTGAGCATTGCCATTCTGTCGAGGCCGATTCCGAAAGCGAAGCCGTTGTACTCGTCGGGGTCAATCTTTCCTGCGCGGATTACATTCGGGTGAACCATGCCCATACCCGCGACCTCAAGCCAGCCAGTCCCATGACAGACCCGGCAATGTTCATCATGGCCGGAGCATTCAACGCACTCAATATCAAGCTCCATTGAAGGCTCGGTGAACGGGAAGTAGCTCGCCCTGAACCTGTAGCGCAGACTCTTTCCGAAGAAAGCGTTTAGCATCTCCGACATCGTACCTTTCATGACGCTGAAGGGTACGTCTTTGTCGATTAGCAGCCCTTCCATCTGGTTGAACATCGGCGAATGCGTTGGGTCATTATCGCGCCTGTAGACTTTTCCGGGACATACTATCCTCAATGGTGCGCCGTACTCGTGCATTGCTCGTATCTGAACGGGCGATGTGTGTGTTCGCAGTAATGTTCCGTCAGGGAAATAGAAAGTATCCTGCATATCCCTCGCCGGGTGCCAAGCCGGAACGTTGAGGCACTCGAAGTTATAGTAGTCCTCCTCGATTTCCGGCCCTGAAGCGACGGAGTACCCCAATCCCTGCATTATGTCAGCAATTTCGTGCATCGTCTGAATAACGGGATGGAAAGCTCCTGATTTTCTTCCTTTTGACGGGAGAGTTACGTCGATTCGCTCTGAGATTTCCAGCTTTTCATTCTCAGCATCGCGGATTTTCCTGCCTGTTCGTTCTAATGCGTTCTCGATTTCGTCCCGTAACGTATTAAGTTCTTGGCCTGCCTGCCTGCGTAATTCTTGAGGTAATTTACCGAGTGAGCGGAGTAACTGTGTGAGTGAACCTTTTTTGCCTGTGAATTTTACGCGGATTTCATCAAGCTCTTGAAGCGTTGAGGCTTTTGCTAGAGATTCCCTGAAAGCATCCCTCATAGCGTATTCGCCTATTGAGCGGAGTAACTGACCGAGTGTTCCTTCTTTGCCTGTATGTTCTGCGCGTGTATCATCAAGTTCCTGAAGTGTTGAAGCTTTTTGTTGAGCTGCGAGGGACTCCGCTGAAGAATCCCTCACAGTCGTAACGCTCGTTAAAATATCTTCCGGCATTACTTGGCAGCCTTTACCTTTTCGACCAGCTCACTGAAAGCCTTTGCGTCATTGATGGCAAGTTCGGAGAGCATTTTACGGTTGAGATTGATGCCGAGCTTCTTGAGGCCGTTCATGAAGACGCTGTAGCTCATCCCTTCGGCTCTTACTGCCGCGCTGATACGGGTGATCCAGAGTCTTCGGAAGTCCCTCTTCTTGCGCTTGCGGTCATTATAGGCTCTCGAAAGTGCTGCCAAATATGCTTCTCTTGCACGGCGGTAAACGTTCTTACGCTGACCCCAGTAGCCCTTAGTGATGCTGAAAAGCTTTTTTCGCTTGTTGTTGCTCTGTGATGCGCCTTTGACTCTCATTTTTCATCAATCCTTTCTAGTCGTAGGGGAGTAAGTGCCTCATCTGTTCGGTGAGCGTCTCGGTAACGTATCCAGTTTCCTTGAGGCGGCGCATACGTGAGGGCTTCTTGTGGACGAGAATGTGAGACCTGCTGCACTTTCTGTACGCGAATTTCCCTGTGCCTGTCTTGAAGAAACGTTTCTTTGCGCCTGAATGTGATTTTAACTTCTGCTTGGCCATTTTGAGATTATTATTCTCCTTTCGTTTTACTTTGTTGAAGGTGTGAGGAGAAGCCTCATGTATCTGCCTTCCATCATGGGCTTTGACTCGCATTTCCCGACATCTTCGCATTCGGCGATAACGCGGTTCAAAACTTCCTCGCCCTTGTTCAGGAATGACATCTCGCGTCCCCTGAAGAACACTGAGACTTTTACCCTGTGCCCTTTCTCAAGGAACTGCCTTACTGCCTTAGTCTTGAAATCGAAATCGTGGTCATCAATTTTTGGCCGCATCTTGATTTCCTTGAGTTCCTGAACTTTCTGCTTCTTCCGGGCGTCTTTCTCCTTCTTCTGAAGCTGGTAGCGGTACTTCCCGTAGTCCATGATTCGGCACACGGGAGGCTGTGCTAACGGTGCAACTTCGACGAGGTCGAGAGACTGTTCCTGCGCCATACGTATGGCATCAATCGTGTTTGTTACTCCAACTTTCACGCCGTTTTCGTCAACAAGGAGAACCTGTGATGAGGTTATCTCGTTGTTGATGCGCGGTGTATTTTCTTCGTTGCCGGGCAATAATTCCTCCTCCTTTCAAAATCTGCCGCAGCTTTGTCGAGAGTGCATAACAAAAATCAGGGTGGCTCATTTCACTGCAAGCCTGACCCTGACCGTTATACGCATATAGATTCAGAGTATTGGCTTCTTAGTTCCCCGTCAGCATTAGAGGCCGAAACAGGAGAGCCTGTGTGTGAGAATATATCACATTGAGCGGGCAAACGCAATTAGTTGTTATAATTCTTTTCACTTTGAAGGGAGGTAGAATGATGGCAAGGAAAAAGTTTGAGATTACTCCTGAACAGATACAGGACTTTCGGAATGCCACATTGATGGATGACGTTTTCATGAAGGCATTTTTCGAGGATAATATCCCTGCTACTGAGACTATTCTGCGTATAATAATGGACAAGCCGGATCTCGTAGTGATTTCCATGAGTACGCAGGAAACATTGAAGGGGTTCGACGGTTCACGGGGCGTTGTATTTGACGTTTACGCTGTGGACTCCAAAGATACTCAGTATGATATTGAGGTTCAGAACAAGCCGGACGGAGCAACTCCGTTCAGGGCGGATTTCAACAGCGCAATGATGACGGTCAGGACGCTGAAGAAACGGGAAGATTTCTCCACGCTTTCGGAACGAGAACGTGTGGTGATATTCATAACAGCTACAGACGTTCTCAAGGGCGGGCTGCCGATCTACAGGATTGACCGCGTTATAAAAGAGACTGGGCAGGATTTTGGCGACAAAAATCACATAATCTATGTCAACGTGTCGCATGAAGGTTTGGAGTCGGAGCTTGGGAAGCTGATTCACGATTTCAGAAACGGAGATGAAGGGTCGTGGTATCATTCTGAATGGCAGGCAAAAGCAAAGGAAGCGAGGAAGAAATTCATGAAATCATGGGAAGTAAGAGAAGAACAGGTAAGGACTGATGAGAAAGCTGTAACCAGTGAGAATATTGCGCTGAACTTCATTAAGATGGGAAAACTTGCGTTTGAGGAAATAGCAAGAGGTTGTAACCTCACGTTACAGCAGGTGAAAGACCTCGCAGCTACAGTCAAAGCCTAAGGACATTCTCATGAAGGCCACTCCTGAAAATCATACGGCCTTCCTTATTTTTGTGTGAACCACCGCTATACATGACGAAAATTTGGAGGGTGGATAATTAGCACTCAGTATTAGGATCAAGACATGCTGCGCGAAATATGATATTGTTATCTAAATGCTGAAAATTCAGGAGGTAAATTGTACATGAAAGAATTATGCTTTGCTTTGCTGATAGTTCTTGTTACTTCGAGTTCTGCCTTCTCAACAACTATGTCAGCCAGAAAGTATAAATGTTCGGTCTGCGGAGCTGAAGACGAATACCGCGTAATAACGAGCACAAACGCATTCGGCCCGGCAGATCTTGACCTTCGCCCGCCGGAAATGCAGAGAAGCACAATGCCTCTTTGGGTTCAGGAATGCTCCGGGTGCGGCTACACAGCGTCTGAGATTTCTGATGCCTGCGAGGTTAATCCTGATTTCCTGAAGTCAGAAGGCTATATCTCCTGCGAGGGTATGAAGTTCAAGTCGAAACTTGCGGCGAAATTCTACAGGCAGTATATGCTGGCGAGGGAATGCGGGAAAACCAGGGAGGCTCTTTTTGCGGTGCTTCATTCTGCGTGGTCGTGTGATGACGAGAAAGACAGCGCCAACGCCAGGCTGTGCAGGGAGAAGGCCGCCTCTCTTGCTGGTGAACTCATAGCGGGCGGAAGTCTGATAGACTCTCAGCGTGAAAACATTATGCTAATGAGGGCTGATATTCTCAGGAGGTCAGGGCATTTCGAGGAAGTGATCAGCCAGTACTCAGATGTAAAATTCGTCGGAGGTGGCAGGAATAATCCTGAAGTCATGAATGCGATTGTGAAATTTCAGGTTGAGAAGGCTCTGAAAGAGGATACAAGCTGCTACACTATTGCTGATGCCCTCGGAGAATAATGACAAAATGAATGAAGTCTTGGAACGTTTGAAGGAATTGGGGATTAAGTACGAGCTTGATGAGCATGAAGCGGTCTTCACGATGGAGGCAATATCCGAGCTTGGGCTGGACAAGAGGGGAATGATGCCCGTTAATCTCTTTCTTAGGGACTACAAGGGGAAGCGTCATTTCCTCGTGATACATGACGGTGAAAAGCAGACGGACTTGACGAAGTTACGGGAGCAAATCGGCTGTACGCGCCTGAGTTTCGGGTCCGAAGAAAGGCTGATGAAGCACTTGGGATTAACGCCCGGTTCTGTCTCACCTTTCGGCCTGATCAACAACGCTAATCACGATGTCGAGCTTGTGATTGATGAGAGCATTCGGGGACGTGAGAAGCTGGGATTTCACCCGAACACGAATACTGCGACTGTTTGGATCAGCTGGGAAGGCTTCATGAAATTTGTTGAGGCTTGCGGGAATCCTGTGAAGTTTGTGGACTGCTGAGAAAAATTGTCCCCCTCCGTTTCGTGGAAGGGGCATCGTGATTGCTATTCTGTATTACTTATTGTACATGCTCCAGAATATAGCTGTGTTAAAAACTGAAAGTCCTAACTGCCTTGTTTGTTTGTTGGCAAAGTCTAGGGCTTTTTTTGAAATTATGCCATCAGGGTTAGAACGTCCTCCTGTTCCATCATAGAAAATTTCTGTGATACGACCGTTTTCACACTTGATAACAGCAATAGGAAATTCAGCATCACTTTCCAACTCGACAGGCCCGGCAAAGAAAATTATATTTCCTTTCTTGGAGTACAGAGTATGTTTTGGAACTGTCTTTTTTGTTACTTTGTAGCCCAGAAAACGCTCTAAATCCTGTACGCTGGAGCCGACATGAATACCGCCAGCGAAAGAAAATTTAGGGTCAGCTGTCTTGAAATAAAGAGGATAGAATTTCTTATCCTTCCCTGCAATTCCTAACACAACGGTTTTGTCTTTTGCACATACTTTATTCCATATTATGCTTGATGTATAAGGAACATAATCTCCCATGACGTCCATGTCGTAATACTGGCGTTCTTTCTTGGTCAGCTTAACTTCAAAAACGGGCTTGTTATATTGTGCTATTTGTTTAGCTAATTTCTCTACGCTATCTGCGATAAGAAAAATATCCTTTCTATCTCCGAAAAACATATAATCTAAATCCTCAAAGGCTCGCGCAAAGACAGGCTCAATACTCACAATTAGGCACGATACAACAAGAAGCCAAAGTGTAACCTTCTTCATGTTCATTCACCTCCTTTTGTAGCTTAGGAATATTATCTCCGAAAATTTTACAACGAAATCCATAACACACATGACCGCCCCCAACCGCACTATGATATGATACACAGCATTGGAAATAGGAGGAGGCGGTAAGAATATTCTTTGCCGTGTGTTTGGTTTCGTGTTGAAATAATTATAGCATACTCCTCTTATTTTCGTACCCACTTTACGGAATTGTTCCTGAAAAATTATCCCGTCTCATATCACACTCAAGCTCTGGTTATCATTCACCGTAAGGCACTCGCAGCCGTCCTCAGTAATAAGATAGTCGTCCTCAATCCTAAGTCCTCCCCAGCCCTCAATATATATTCCCGGTTCAACCGTAACAACATCTCCGGCCATGAGAATATCCTTTGAAGTCCGCGACAATCTCGGTGCCTCGTGAACCTCAAGCCCCAACCCATGACCAAGCCCGTGAACAAACTTATCCCCGTACCCAGCATCAGCAATTACCTTCCTTGCAACAGCGTCAACATCACAACCCTTAATTCCCGGACGCAATGCCTTCACAGCCTCACTGTGTGCCCTCAGCAAGACATCGTTGATTTCACGCGCCTTATCGCTTACATTGCCAAGCGCGAAATTCCTCGTTATGTCGCTCATGTAGCCCCCGACCATCGCACCGTAGTCAACCGTAACAGTCTCACCGTCAGCAAAAGTTTTCGGCGTTGCAGGAGCATGGCACATGGCCGAGCGTTCACCAGACGCAACAATGAAATCATCATGCGCCCAGCCCTTTTCAGCTCCGAGACGCTTAATCTCACCCGTCAGTAAAATCTCAAACTCAACTTCAGACATTCCTACGTGAGAAATCTTCAGGACGTTGCCCAGAGCCTCACGACCAATTCGCCCGGCCTCGCGGATTAGTGAGACTTCATGAGCGTCCTTAGTCCTCCGTAATTTCGGAATCATTCCCGACGCGTCAAGCCATTCGCATTTTACGGGCGCAAAACTTTTCGTGAACGTTGCGTGTGAAATCTTTTCGGCCTCGAAACCTGCCCGCGAATATCCACCGTCAGAAACTGCCTTAGCGATATATTCCGGCATTGAAAGCTCAGACTGTATGATGATGTTGAAGGGTGTCTGCGCTTTAGACTGAGTTGTGTAACGCCCGTCAGTGATGAGTGTTGCGCTGTCCATCGTGATTATGAGACCTGCCGAGCTTCCCCTGAATCCCGAAATGTAATGACAGCTCTCAGAGTTCGCACGTTCGTCAACAATCAGCGTAAAAACTTCAAGCCCTTTGTCTGCCATCAATGCACGTAACTTCTCCACTCTTGACATGATAATTCCAGCGTTCATTATTCCGCCTCCCTGATGTATTTCCCAAAGACCTCACGGATATTCAGAACTGATGACATGATCCAGTCGAACTGCTCCGGCCATGACGATTTGTCAGCGAGCCTTGCGGGGGATTTCTTTGCTCGGATTCTGTTGCCCTTCTTGTCGGGAAGTTCTAGCCAGTCGAATTTTAACCCTGTCTCGGATTCTATGTCGCCTTTATGTGCGAAAAGGTATGAGAATAATTCCTTGTCGTCTGCAATGTTGAGGCCAGCTTCGAGTTCGTCGCGTGTTTTTGCGATGATTATGCTGCAACCTGGCCTTCCAGTTCCAAAGACAACGCCGTAATTCGAGGAGGTCTGCCAACGTTTGTAGCTCGAGGAGAATTTGGGATTGCTTCCTCCATCAAATGCGTAATCCTGAAATGCGTTCCAATAATCGAAGCGTAATTTCTCGACGTTGCTTGCGTCCTCTGAGATTTTCCGGACTTCTTTGGCCCAGTTGTTGGGACGGGAAATGACCTCGAACTTAACGGCCGGTTCAGAGTCTCCTATCCTGAAGAGTTTCACCTCGCACAAGAATATTCCTGTGTTTCTTCGAGTTCTGGAGTTAAGCCATTCAACAGCGGCCTTGTGTTCTTCCTGAGCGTGCCTTACGATCCAGATTATTACGTCGGCGTTTTTCCCGGCTGCCAATGTGATGAGCTTTCCGAGACCTGAGTCGTCTGTCTGCGAAAAGTTGCTGATGATTATGATTCGCCTGTTTGTTCCCGATTCTGAGGCTAGAATGTCAACGTGAAATTTTCCGACGGGGGATTGGGTTTCTTCTGCTGACATTTCGAGACCTGTTGATTCTGCAAGGAGGTTGATGTTCTCTTCCTTTGCGAGCCATTCCGTGAAGTCTTTCGCCACGTCCTGCCATATTGCGCGAATATCTGTAATTTCTTCGAGCCGTCCTAATACTGCCATAAATTTATCACCTCTATAATTCTTCTGAGAAAAAATCACTGTCTACCTTTTTGATTTCATACACATGCTCAACTGAAACACCTACATTATGCTTTATCATCAAGCGTGTCAGAGCCGCTCCGCCAATCAGCACTACTTTTACCCCCGAGAGATTGGCGACATATTGCACAGCACCCTCCGAGAATTTTGCCGTTGTTATAAACAGTCCTCTTTGTGCCTGCTGACCTTGAAGGGCCCCGACAAACTTATGAAGCTCCGGCCTGCTTACAGTCTGCTCCGGAGACCATTGCTTTGCCTGAATGTAGATATTGCTGAAACCGAGCTGATCTTCCCTTATAATGCCGTCAATACCGCCGTCATTAGTCAGCTGAGTCGTAGTGCCTGCGTCATCAATGCCGTTCCCATAACCCATACTCAGCAGCAATTTTACGACAAGCCTCTCGAAGCCGGAAGGTGACAGCTGCATAACCTCGTCCATCAATTGACTAGCAAGGACATCTGTTACCTGCCTGTACGCGGCATCAAGGGTTTCAGCGGGGGACTCTCCTCTTTCTGCTTCGAGCGGTTTACTGCTTTCAGAAGATGCAGCTTGAAAACTCCTGAAACTTCCAATCCTTGAGAGAAACTCAACATCTATTTTTTCTCCTGATTGGAGAGCTTTCCTGCCTGCTTCAGTTATTCGGTATTTTCCTTTCTGAGGCGTTTCAATTAGGCCGGCCTTATTAAGGTATGTTTTTGCCCATGATACACGATTCTCGAACTTAGTCTTTCCTCCGCCCGGCAGCATTTCCGATATATCTGCCTGCGTTAAATTCATTTTACAGGCAATTATCTCCCGCACCTCTTTTGTTGTATGAAGTCCACCATCCCTTAAAGCATTCAGGAAACCCTCGAATAATTCGAAGAATTTAGGTATTGCCATAAAATTATCTCCTTCGTTTCGCTGTCATTGCTGCTATCTCACCTTGTCCTGATGCTTTGGTGAATGACGGGTATTTCCCCTTTACTTGATTTGAAGCCAAATATTTCAGGAGAAGATTTTCCCTGCGCAAGTATTTTGTCTTCGAGTTCTCTGGAATGTTCACGGATAAAGTCAGCTTGAGAGCCATTAAGCCTCTTGAGAAAATGTATTCTGTACTCCCAATCGTGAGGGCATGGCCTGGTTATTGTTTCCGGTTTCTTTGCCATTCGCTCGACTACTATAACATCGCCGTCGTCAGCCCTATATTTCTTCGTTATCTTCACGAGCTTGTATGTTATGGTCTTACCTTTATTCTTGTCGTGGAGATTGCAGAGTATAAGGTATTTCGGACCCACGTAGCCTTCGTCCCTCTGAAGAGCAATATCTTCGTTAGCCGTCTTCCACGTTAGATACCTGTTGTGCGCAGAGTTATCGGGATCATATTCAGGTTGTAACTTTCTCGGAAAAATTTCGGCTACGATCCAGTTGAACTCTCTTTCGTCTTCATCTTGAAAATACGTACTGAACGATAATATATCGATCCACTTTCCAGTAGTGTCTACAGCTTTGACCACATCACGCACAACAAATACTGCCGCCGATTCCCCGCTTTTAACGTAGCGTATATAATCAGCATCGTGCTTCCATTCATTGTTACTCAAAGGCATCGCTCTTCTTTCTTTATCGTGTTGATAGCGTTTATATTCTATATTATTGCATAATTGAATGAACAAGTTACATCTCAAAAATCGACATAATGGTGTAAACTTTAGCCCAACAAAAATTTCACAGGAGGAATCACAATGAGCAAGAAAGGTATCACAAGTTCACTTCCGTTCAAGCTGATAGTCGCTCTCTTCTTGGGAATGATAATCGGCTTCTGGCTGTCATCAATTCATGGCAGCTCCCTTTGCACCGCGCTCCTCAACATCATAGTAACCATCCACTACATAGCCGGCCAATTCCTGAACTTCTGCGTCCCCCTGATCATCATAGGCTTCGTAGCTCCCTCAATCACACGAATGGGCGCAAACGCTTCACGAATGCTGCTCCTCGCCTTGACCCTCGCTTACGTCTCATCAATAGGCGCGGCATTCTCGGCAACAGCGGCAGGTTACGCGATAATCCCGATGCTTAACATTGCATCGGCTGTTGGGGGACTTAGATCGCTTCCCGAAGTCATCTTCAAGCTCTCGATCCCGCAGGTAATGCCCGTAATGTCGGCATTGTTCGTGTCAGTTCTCGTCGGACTGGCAGCGGCTTGGAACAGAAGCAAAACCACTATAGCGCTTCTTGAAGAGTTTCAGCAGATAGTCCTCAGCATAGTAACGAGATTCCTGATCCCCGTGCTGCCGTTCTTGATTGGGACAACGTTCTGCCAGCTCGCGTATGAAGGCTCAATCACCGAACAACTTCCGGTCTTCCTCGTGATAATCCTCATCGTTATGGCTGGACACTATATCTGGATGGCGTTGCTTTACTTCATCGCCGGAGCATATTCGGGGCGCAACCCTCTCAACGTCATCAAGAACTACGGCCCAGCATACATGACGGCAGTCGGTACAATGTCGAGCGCGGCTACACTTTCAGTTGCTTTGACATGCGCCAAGAAGTCAGAGCCTACGCTTCGTGATGACATGGTGAACTTCGGGATTCCCCTCTTCGCGAACATTCACCTCTGCGGCTCGGTTATGACTGAGACATTCTTTGTCATGGCCGTGTCGAAGATACTCTACGGAGTTTACCCGACTGTCGGCAACATGATACTCTTCTGCCTGTTGCTGGGAGTTTTTGCGATTGGCGCACCTGGAGTTCCGGGAGGTACGGTCATGGCATCGCTGGGACTTATTACAGGAGTTCTTGGTTTTGACGCAACTGGTACGGCACTTATGCTGACGATATTCGCGCTTCAGGATTCGTTCGGGACGGCCTGCAACGTTACGACGGACGGAGCTTTGACGCTGATTCTCACTGGTTACGCTGAGAAACATGGAATCGGTGAGCAGAAAATCGCGAGCGTAGCAGGCTAATCGTAAATAATCCCCGGGGTCTTGAGGCTCCGGGTTCTCCCAACAAGAAAGGAGTGATTCTCGTGAAAAAATCTCTAGGAATTTTATTGTTAGCACTTTTCCTCGCTTCTGACTGTCCTGTTTCTGCATTGACTCACGATACAGCTTCCCCTTTAGAGCCGTCTAAGGAAGAGTATTCCCCCAAGAAAACGACTCCAAAGAAAAGCAAAAATACCCCTAAGCGCAGTAACAAGGAGAAGAAAGCGGTCAGGAAAAATACCGTAAGCACACCTGAGAAAAGATCCACCGTCTACAACCGAATAACCAGCTTCAGTTTTTCCGGCTCATCACCTTGCGCAGTACTAAGGAAGAAAGACGGCTCTGAGGTAATTCTTCCATTCAGGAAAGACGGCGAGGCTCTCGTCATTGATACTGGACTTGGAGCTATACCTTCAGGGACTCGCTTCACTGTTCCGGATGGCTATAAGGCCTACTGCATCGAATCGCACACAAAGCTTCTCAGCGGTAAAGCTTTCAGGGCTGAATATGACGGTCGTCCTATGGTTCTCTATGATTCAGGGTCTGATGTCGAGTACGCTGAAAATTCAGGAATGGTCATTTTGCCGTCATCATTTGCTGATAATCCCGTTCAGAAGACAGTGAAATCACCTGTGTCATACGAGACGGATATAAGCGATGTCAGAATAGCCAAAGATGAGCCTGAATATGACAACCGTTCAGAGAAGCCTGAAGATGTCATAGAGACTTATGATCTTACCCGAAATGAGAAGGACCATCTCATAAGAATGCACAAAGAGGCCCTTAGAATGATAAGCAAGGAGGGACGTGCTGAGAGATTTGCGGAACTTTTCGAGAATTACAGTGAGGATTATCTCGCAGCGTACTATAAGGCCCTCGCTGAGTTCGACATGTATCACGGCGGAGCTTGCATCGAATGGTGCGACAAAGCACTGTCGATTAACCCGAAATATCTTCCGGCAAAGATACTTCGCAACAAAGCTATGGGTATAATCTGAGAAATTCGAGACCCTTTCCGAAATTCAGAAGGAAGGGCCTTTTTTGACGGTTCACTTCTTGGGCGCGAATCCCTCTCTCTGCATGCGCTCTAATGCTTTTCTTGCCTCAGGGTAGCCTTGCTCTGTAACTGCTTTGTATAGTTCAGCAGCATTGGCGTAATCTCCCTCATCGTAGTAGATGTTGGCAAGGTAGAAAAGCGACATTGTATGGCCATTCGAGGCAGCACGGCGGTACATATCTTTTGCCTGCTGTGTGTCCTGCTTGATTGCACTGTACCTCTTCTTGATGTTGCTGTGCTTGGGGTCCAACATGTAGCCGAGATAGAATTGTGCCTCGTCGTAGCCGCTTTCTGCACGCTCACGGAGGAATTTCTCTGCCCCTGAGAAATATTGCTTCACGTCCCCTCCGTCATAGAAGAAGCACTCGATTGTGTCAGCAGCGTTCTTATATTTAGCGCTGAGTTTCCCGAGTTCTTCAGTGAGACGTGAATTTTCTTTGGCCGCTTCATCGTGACTCAGAGTGATTTTCTCTTTCTCCTGCAATACAGTCTGATAGTCGGCCGTAATTTTCGCAACATCCTTCGAGAGAGCTGAAAGTTCTTCGCTTTTCCTGGTCAACTGAGACTCCAAGTTTCCGATGGTATTTTCCGCGCGCTCTTTGCAGGCTGAGAAATCAGATTCTGTCTCATTGAGTTTTCTTGACAGCGCTGTCTTCTCATTTTCAAGAGCCTCAATATCTTTCTTGAGCTGTTCTACTTTGAGTTCTGTTACTTGTGATTGTGCTACTTGGAGCTGTAGCTTTGTCTCTCTTAGTTCTGCGGCATCCTTGTCGCTCTTGTTCCTTTCCTCAAGCTGACGAAGTGCTTTGTCCGCGCTCTCTCTGTAAGCAAGAAACTCAGATTTCTTCACTGCGAGTTCACTGGCAACATTGTCATGGCTTTCCTCGAGGCTTCTGCACATTTTTTCGAGACGCTCAATTGCTTCATTCTTCTCTGCTATAGCTTTCTGAGCATCGCTGAGTTTTTGGGAAAGTGATTCGTTTTCCGACTTGAGATTTTCATTAAGCCTTCTGCTCACGTCAACCTCACTTTGAAGCTGCGAAATGCTTTCCTTCAGGCCGCCTAATATGCCATCGAGATTTTTCTCAAGCTCCGAAATTTTTACGTCAGAAGGATGCGGAGTTCCATCTTCCGCGCCTGCTGCTCCCACGAAGAACACCAACAAAAACATAAGCATCAACCTCAAAACATTATGCCCAAACATATGATCTTCCACCTTCACAGAATTTTTATCATGACGTACAAAAACTCTTACTTCTTTCAACAGGGACATTATATAATACATTATTCTCGGTACTCGACATAAACACGCCCAATGGCTCATAAAGTTTGTGAGTTAGCATGGTATACTTTGCCATACTATCACTATCATTTTGAGAAAGGTGTGACTAGCGTTGAATGAAGCTATACCCGTATTGCGAATAGGGAAATACCAGCCTCGTTATCCTCTTATACAGGGCGGAATGGGAGTCGATATATCAGGCCCAAACTTAGCCGGCCATGTCGCAAAAAACGGAGGTATAGGGACGATAGCGAGCGTAGGATTAGCGCATGACTCGCCATTGTTCCAGATAGAGAAGCACAACTATTTTGACGTGAACGAAATCGTAATCAAGGAAGCGATCGCCAAAGCAAAATCAATCGCCGGCCCTGACGGAATAATTGCCGTGAACTGCATGGTCGCTTTAACCGACTATGACAGGCAGGTACGTTCGTCAGCAGAAGGAGGAGCTCACATCATAATCTCAGGCGCAGGACTTCCATTGAGACTTCCGGATTACACGAAGGACTTTCCAGACGTCGCGCTTGTACCCATAGTCTCGTCAGCAAAAGCAGCCAGCCTCATCACACGCCACTGGGAGAAGAAGTATCACCGTGTCCCTGATGCTTTTGTCGTAGAAGAACCCGCTACAGCCGGGGGACATTTGGGAGCAATGACGATTGAGCAGGTCTACGATCCAGCATTGAGGCTCGAGAACGCGTTGCCTGATGTTGTTCGCTATGTTCATGACGAGATGAAGAGCGACATACCAGTCATAGCCGCCGGAGGAATCTGGGACAGGTCGGACATTGAGCGTGTCTTCGCGCTTGGTGCAAAGGGCGTTCAGATGGGTACGAGGTTCGCGTGTACAGTCGAGGGCGATGCGTCGGACAGGTTCAAGCAGGCGTATATTGACGCGAAGGAAGAAGACGTTGTTCTGATTCACAGTCCTGCGGGATTGCCGGGAAGGGCGATAAAGAATCCTTTTGTCGCGAAATATCTTGAGGGTGAAGTAGAGAGCAAGCCGTGTTTTGCGAACTGCCTGAGTCATTGCCGATACAGGAAGACTAAGGAGACGTTCTGCATTGCGGCTGCGTTGGTCGATGCACAGGTCGGGAACTGGGAGACGGGGTTGTTCTTCTGCGGGTCAAACGTCGTGAAGGTGAACAAGGTCGAAAGAGTTGCTGATATAATCTCGGAGCTTTTCGAGTAAAAAGTACCCCCCTTGCTTTTACGGCGAGGGGGATTTTTGTGCGCTAATGCTTCTTGAGTGAGACTGCGAGTCCTGCGAGGAATGTCAGGCCTGAGAGGATGAATGAGCCTGAGAGAGCGTTACAGCCACTATTGCTACCTGTGCTGATGTACTCGATTTCCTTCGATACAACAACATCCCGCGAGATTCTGTATCTGGTTATGTAGCGGATTTCTGGTGACACGACTTTGCGGGTTATGTAGCGGATTTCTGGCGACACGACTTTTTCGATGGATACAATTTTTTCAACGGAAACGACATCAACCGAAACCGTAAGAGGCGTGAAGAAGTTATCCGGGTCAGGAACGATGGCAACCTTCATGTCAGCCGAAATATCCGCCGAACCCGTGTAGCCTGTGTCATACGTGTAGACGACTTTCATCGGCATCTGCGCGAAACTTGCTGTGCCGTCGTCCATGAATGACGTGAGGATTTCGCCGCCTTCTGACGTGTATGCTTTGAGGCTTGTGATTTCGGTGAAGTCAGAGCCAACGTAGTCCTTCATGTCTGTGCGGTAGGGCATTCTGTCAGGGGAGTATTTCAGCTTTAGCACCGGGAGTTCGGACATGATGCCTGATGCGCCGGTTTGAAGATCGGAGATGAGAGGATTGTGGCTGAGGTCGAGGGTAGCGATATCGTTGCTGTAGCAGCGGAGGAGGGTTAACGCCGTGTTTGCGCTGAGGTCTAGGTCGTTCAAGCCGCAGTTCTGGCAGTAAAGCTCCTTTAGTGCTTGGTTGTGGCTAATGTCGATGCTCGTAATGTCGTTGTGCTGGAACATGAGCGTCTCCAGCAATGGCAGGCCGCTAACGTCAACTTCCGTCAGAAGGTTTCGGTCTACAGCGAGGTACGTCAGCTTTTTGTTGTTGCTAACGTCAATCATTGTGAGGCGGTTATGTGTGTTGACGTTCCTGTTTTCCCCTCCAAGCTCCAGATACTCAAGCTCGGTGTTCGCTGACACGTCGATTTCCGAGAGGCCGCAGTCCCAAGCGTCGAGGTGAGTCAGCTTTGTGTTGTGCGTAACGTCAAGAGACCTGATGTTGTTATGTCCGCACACAAGATATTCCAGAGCGGTGCTGTTTGACACGTTCAGGGAGGCAAGTTGATTGTGGCTGCAGTCCACGCTCACAAGTGCTGTGCAGTCGGTCAGATCTAAGGCCGTGAAGCCGTTGCGCTTGCAGATTAACTCTTTGAGGTTGCTTTTGCCGGACAGGTCAAGCGTTGTGATGTGATTTGTGTGTTCCTCGCTGTCGTCCTGATTAGTTCCGCAGTTCAGAATCTCCAGAGCATCACAATCGGTAATGTTGAGTTCGGCAAGCTGGTTGCTCCGTGCGTAAACCGTCGTCAGCGCAGTACAGCCTGAAAGATCGAGGCTCGTGATGGTATTACTTCTGCAGTTGATTTCCACGAGCGATGTGCGTCCGTGAAGGTCAAGAGTCCCGGTGAACCCGCTTTCCCGTGCGTGGAAGTATTCCAGAGCGTAGCACCCCTCTATGCTGAAGCTGGCTATGCTGTTATCCTGGCAGTGAAGCTCCTTCAGCGCAGTACAGCCGGACACGTCGAGGCTCTTCATGTTGTTGTTAGCGCACCACACAAACTCAAGCTCCGTCAGCCCGTGAACGTCAAGGCTCTCTATGCTGTTGTTCGTACAGTTGAGCTGCTTGATGGCCGTCAAGTACCTTATGCCTTCCAGCGACTTTATGCCCATGTCCTGAACGTGTATTCCCTCAATGGCCGCGATTTCCGCATCACTGAGTATCCCGTCTCCGTCCGTGTCAAAGTTAAACAGTAACGGCCCGAAAACTTCATCAGGGAAATTCTCAGGGGTTATTGCCACGCCTGCCGCGATAGTTACGTCCATGATCGCGCGGCCTGTGTCATAGCTATAGCTGACTCTTCCCGGACGCGACGCGAACATTGCTACTCCTCCTGAGTATATCGTGGCAATGTATGAGCCATCGGGATTTTTCCCCTGAACGTCTGAGACATTCGCGGTCTGGGCTGAAGTCATGTATTCCGTCAAGTCGAGCTGATACGGATAGGCTGAATAGCCTGACGCTGTTACGTTGAGGCCGAGCCGGAGTTGCGGGGAGCAGGCACCTTCATTCAGGACAGTGTTGCTGCCAACATCAAGGGCTGTCAGACTATTGTTCTCGCAGTAAAGCACCCTGAGGTTTGTGAGATAGTGAATTCCCTCAATCGAGGATATTCCCATTCCTGCGATGTGAAGCTCCGTGATGTTCGCAATTTCTGCATCACTGAGCGTTCCATCCCCGTCCGTGTCAAAGTTGAACAGGTACGGCCCGAAAATATCATCCTGAAAGTGATCCGGGTCAATCGGAACATCAGCCCACGCACACGAAGCCGCCACGAGCATCATAACGCCCGCGAGAATTGCCGTACATTTCTTCATTGTATTCGTCCTCCTTAATTTGAACGCAAAAATTTCAGCCGTACACCTCAAAATTTCAGGTGCGGAAACATACGCATGAATAGTTTTTGTGAGACTCAAGGAGGTTTTTGTTCGTGAATGGTTATCGAAGTGCGCAAATTACTTCGTTGGGGGGGGGTACAGCGTTATAATATATTGTTTTACATGGAGCATAGTAACAACATCGCCTGCCTTTCGATAAATTTTGTGAATGATAGCATGAAATATTTACACCGTCAAAATCTTAGTGTTCGCTCGGAAATTCCCTAACGCTCTCGAACGCACAATCATCAGCCTCAAGACGACAGACTCAACGCCAAGAGCACGATATGTAATGCTGATGCGTCGAAGGTCATGATGAATTTCGTGAAGCTCAAAATTCTGAACCAGTCCGTGAATGGAAGGCAGTTCATAAATTTGTGAAAGATACAAAAATTTTCCCTAAATCTTCACACAAAGTACGTAGAAAAATATTCTTGCTTGCGTGGTATAATTCTGTGTACAAAAATTTAGCATTCACAAAATAATTCACAAAAATTTTTCATCAAGGCGAAAGGAAATTTATGCCCAGCGATTCAAACAAGACATTCTTTCGCCCGATGGCAAAAAATTTTAGAGGGGGTAATTTTGAAAAATGATAAAACTTTACGATGAAGGCGTTTTCCTCATTAACGGCGAGAAGATATTGCCCGAGAGTCAGGCCGGCGCACAGTATTCCAAAGCCGAAGCCAAGAAGGGCACAATCGCTTATGGCATCATGAAGTCCCACAACACAGCCGATGACATGGATCACCTTCGCATCAAGTTCGACTCGATGGCAAGCCATGACATCACATTTGTTGGAATCATCCAGACGGCAAGAGCATCAGGAATGACAAAGTTCCCGCTCCCCTACGTAATGACGAACTGCCACAACTCACTCTGCGCAGTCGGCGGAACAATCAACGATGACGACCACTACTTCGGACTTTCAGCGGCCAAGAAGTACGGCGGAATCTACGTTCCTCCCCACATCGCGGTAATCCACCAGTTCATGCGTGAGATGTTCGCGGGCTGCGGAAAGATGATTCTCGGCTCAGACTCACACACACGCTACGGTGCGCTCGGAACAATGGCAATCGGTGAGGGCGGCGGCGAACTTGTCAAGCAGCTCCTTGAGGATACATACGATGTCGCATATCCCGGCGTTATCGCAATCTACCTGAAGGGCAAACCCGCTCCGTTCGTCGGACCTCATGACGTAGCTCTTGCAATCATCAGAGCAGTCTACAAAGCCGGTTACGTCAAGAACAAGGTCATGGAGTTCGTAGGCCCGGGCGTTGCATCAATGACCACTGACTACAGAAACGGCGTTGACGTAATGACCACAGAAGCAAACTGCCTGTCATCAGTCTGGAGAACTGACTCTGACACTAAGGCATTCCTCGCAGAGCACGGCAGAGAAGGCGACTACAAGGAACTTAACCCCGCAGACGTAGCGTACTATGACGGATGCGTTGAAGTTGACCTTGCCGGTATCCGCCCGATGATCGCTATGCCGTTCAACCCGTCAAATTCTTTCACGATTGCCGAGCTTTACGAGAACCTGAAGGATATTCTCGCAGAGACAGAGAAGAGAGCAACTGAAGACGTGGCAAAAGGCCGTGCAAAATTCACGCTTCTCGACAAAGTTACGCCGGACGGAAAACTCATGGTCCAGCAGGGAGTCATCGGAGGCTGCGCGGGCGGAAACTACACCAACGTTGTTGAAGCGGCACATGCACTCAAGGGCAAGTCCTGCGGATTCGACGAGTTCTACCTCAGCGTTTACCCGTCATCACAGCCAGTATTTGTTGACCTCGACAGAAAGGGCTTCCTCGCTGACCTCATGGATGCCGGCGCAGTCATCAGGACGGCATTCTGCGGACCGTGCTTCGGCGCAGGAGACACACCGGCCAACAATGCATTCTCCATCCGCCACACAACGAGGAACTTCCCGAACCGCGAAGGCTCAAAGCCCGGCAACGGCCAGATGTCAGCGGTCGCTCTTGTGGACGCACGCTCAATCGCGGCAACAGCAGCAAACGGCGGAAAACTCACATCAGCTGAAGACCTCGACTGCTGGGGCGACATTCCCGAGTACCACTATGACGACAAGGCCTACAAGTCCAGAGTATATTGGGGCTTCGGCAAAGCCAATCCTGAGTCCCCGATGCGTTTCGGTCCGAACATCAAGGACTGGCCGGAGCAGGTAGCACTCGCAGACAACATCCTTCTTCGCGTAGTGTCCAAGATTCTTGATGATGTTACGACTACCGACGAGCTCATTCCGTCAGGCGAGACTTCATCCTTCCGTTCGAACCCGCTCGGACTTGCTGAGTTCACGCTTTCACGCAGAGACCCCGAATATGTCGGCAAGGCAAAGGAAGTCCAGAAGGTTGAGTACGAGAGACAGAAGGGTATCAGCCCTGCACATGGCGATATGGCGGCAGTCTACGCGGCAATCAAGGCCATTCCCGGACAGGAAGGCGTTGACCCGATGACCATCGAGATCGGTTCGACGATTTACGCCAACAGGCCCGGCGAAGGCTCTGCACGTGAGCAGGCAGCTTCCTGCCAGAGGGTACTCGGAGCACTCGCCAACATCACGCAGGAATACGCCACGAAGAGATACCGCTCCAACTGCATGAACTGGGGCATGCTTCCCTTCCATCTCAAGGGTCAGCCTGATTTCGAGGTCGGCGACTATGTATACGTACCTAGAATCAGAAAGGCACTCGATGACAACAAACTCGAGAGCATCAAAGCGTATGTAATCAAGGGCGGCAAGGCAACGGAGGTCGAGCTTTACATTCAGCCGATGACAGAGAACGAGCGCGACATCGTGAAGGCCGGCTGCTTGATCAACTTCAACCGCGACAGGAAGAAGTAAAAACATGTAAATAACGCCCTGCCGGCTTTTTCCCCGCATACGCAGGGGTGATCCCGAGAGGACAATCGTCAAAGCGGGTTGCCTTATATTTTCCCCGCATATGCAGGGGTGATCCACTCATAGTGGAGATGGAAGGCGACGAGATAACGGGCTGGTAGGGTGTTATTCAATAAATATTTGAAAGGAGTTTTCTACAAACTATGAGCAAGATAAAAATGGAACGCCCGATCGTCGAGATGGACGGCGACGAGATGACAAGAGTGTTGTGGAAGATCATAAAGGAAGATCTTCTTTCACCGTTCGTTGACCTCAACATGGAGTATTACGACTTGGGACTTCCTGAGCGAGACAAGACAGGCGACAAAGTCACATGGGCAGCCGCTGAGGCAATCAAAAAGTGGCACGTTGGCGTCAAGTGTGCAACCATCACACCCAACAAACAAAGAGTCGAGGAGTACAACCTCCATGAGATGTGGAAGTCCCCCAACGGCACAATCAGGGCAGTCCTTGACGGAACAGTCTTCCGCGCACCAATCCTCACGAACTGCATCAAGCCGGTCGTCAAGAACTGGAAGAAGCCCATCACGATTGCACGTCATGCTTACGGCGACGTATATCGCGGCACTGAGTACCGTGTACCGGAACCGGGCAAAGCAGAGCTTCTTTTCACGGGCAAAGACGGTGCAACATTCCGCGAGACTGTATACGATTACGAGTGCCCCGGCGTTCTTCAGGCAATGTACAACAAGGACAGCTCGATAATGTCATTCGCACGTTCATGCTTCGAGTATGCGCTTTCAACAAAGCAGGACATCTGGTTCTCCTCAAAGGACACAATCTCCAAGCAGTATGACCAGACATTCAAGCTGCTCTTCCAGGACATCTTCGAGAAGGAATATGCCGAGAAGTTCCGCAAGCTCGGAATCACATACTTCTACACGCTTATCGACGATGCAGTAGCAAGAGTCATGCGTTCAGAGGGCGGATTCATCTGGGCCTGCAAGAACTATGACGGCGACGTAATGAGCGACATGGTATCGACAGCGTTCGGCTCACTCGCAATGATGACCAGCGTCCTCGTATCACCCGACGGAAACTTCGAGTACGAGGCTGCACACGGAACAGTAACAAAGCACTACTACCGTTACCGCGACGAGGGCAAGATGACATCAACGAACCCGGTCGCAACAATCTTCGCATGGAGCGGCGCACTCAGGAAGCGCGGCGAGCTTGACGATAACGGCGAGCTTGTACTTTTCGCGGACAAACTCGAGAAGGCCACAATCGCAACAATCGAGGGCGGCGTAATGACGAAGGACCTCTCCGGACTTTGCGAGGGCGTAGTTCCTCAGGTAGTCGACAGCAAGCAGTTCATTCAGGCAATCGCAGCAAAACTGTAACTGTAACTTGCATCAAGCGTTATAATGTCATCAATCCCGCAGGACTCTTTCGGGGGTTTTGCGGGCGTTTATTTATCCAAAATTGAAGAAAGATATTGTAGAGATACACAGCCGTGATTACTGGGTCAAAATCGTAGAATTTCTGCAACAGAATTGGGCGTTGATTGATCCAGAATACGACAAGCAACAGGTAAGAGTCTTCTTCTTTCATGATGGAGCAGGCGTTTTTGACGAAATGACATTTTCCACAATGAAAGAAGCAGAGATAGGACTCCGCCGTAATGGATTTAAGAGGCTTTCTGATGATAAGGAACTGCGAGAATTTTTCCGTATTCCTCCTGAGCCACCATTTTGGAGGACAAATCACCCTAATGGCTTAATTTATTCATCAGGCAAATTCTGGCGTGATGCTTCTAAGCTATAATATGGCGAAGAATTTCTGTGGATTATTTTTATGGAGGCGCATAAACGTGGAAGAAATGGTTTTGGAAAAAGTTGATTGGAGTCGCGCACCTGCTGACACACCAGTTTGCGAGGAGAAGGGGATATTCCTTCGGGACATAGTGCAGTCGATACTTGACGGTTACGACACAGCACCCAGCGTTATGGATTTTCTGAAGCTGACCGATGATGACGGAGTTACTGAGGACGTGAACGCTATACTGGATATATTCGTTCCTGTGATTAACTCATGGCGTTTCGGCGGAGGCTGCGCAGGAGGTTGTGAGGGCTGCGCGGGTGGCTGTGGAGGCTAGAATGCGGAAGACAGCCGTAATTCTCCTGCTGTTGTCGTTACTGATGGGGACTGCGGGTGTTGTAGGTGCTAAAGATTCCTCGAAGGTCGTAATCACTGCTAAGGGGAAGAAGTATCACCGCCCTGGCTGCCATACGTTGAAGAAGTATGTGAAGGAGCTGACGGTTGAAGAAGCAAAGAAGCTGGGATATAAACCGTGCAAGATCTGCAAACCCTGGAACTGAGAAGACACTTCCCGCACTTGCAAAATAAAGCGGGAAGATTTTTTTACGGAGGCACTGGCACAGAAATCCGCAAAATCCTCCGCATTCATACACCTCATCTTTGATACTTTTGCCATCACTGACACTTCTCCCTTAGGTAACAATATTATCGTGTTTGTGAAATTTTCGATGAAAGATATTTCAGCACAGAATTTTTCACGGCTGGTTATACTTGCGTCTGAATGGAATATAATATCGTGAAAATAATAATGCCTCCGCAGAAACCGTGTAGTGAGTGTTCTGACCCGTCCCTAAATATGACGTTAACGTCTTTGGCATCAGCCTGTATAGAAGCGAGTGTTGGCTCAGAACGTAATCAATATCACGCGAACCCGCAGGGGCATGAGAGAATTATATCAGGTTTTACGAAAAATTTTACAGCGAGGTTAAAATCTAAATGTCAAAAACTTTCAGACGTTTCATGATCACGATACTGATGCTCGTTCTAACACCGTCAATATCGCAGGCAGTAACGAAGTACGAATTTCTCACGGGGCTTCTTACTGCGAGGGGCTTGAACTGGGACGAATCCCCCGAAGCTCCCTACAATGACGCTCCCGGCTTTTTATTGAGGACGGGCTACGTCTCCGACACAGTCAGCAAACTTGACGGCCCTGTAACTCGTCGCGAGGCTCTGAGATGGTGCATTGAGAGTCTCGGAATGACATTCGAGGCCGGTCTCTTCACTGATTACCCCACAGGCTTCACGGACGACAGGAATCTCACGGCATTCGAGAAGGGCTGTCTTGTCATCGCCACACACATGAACCCTCCGTTACTCAGCGTCTCGGACTTCAAGGGCGAAAGATTCTCCGGCGCAAGCAATCTCACGCTCAACGAAGCGAGAAATATCCTTCAGCGTTTGGGAAATGCCTCAAGGAATTTCTCTCTCGACGTTATCCGAAACCCGGTGAAAGGACTCCGTGTTCACATTCACCGCGAGGGAGTGCCTTCCGGGATCCCCGAATGGAGATTCTACGCTGACGGCATAAAGACCAAAGCAGCGGCGGATTACTTCAAGTCATCACTCAAAGCAGAGGGCTACGAAGTAAGCATTGCGGGCGTTAATGGGAGCTACAGCGTGAGAAGCCAGAAGCTCGACGACTACAACGACGTTCGGAGGCTCGAAACTGTCGCAAAGGCACGAGGTCTGACAACCCGCGTCCTTCCGTCAATGTCAAACCCAAACACACGAGTTGTCCCACGATTCTGGGTAATGCTCATGATAGACCCGAGCTACTTCAGAATCTCTCCAATTGCTTCAAGCAGCGGCCCAACGGAATTGCGGACTTTATCGTCGATTTACGGCCAGAATAACGTCCAGGCGGCAATAAATGCAGGGTTCTTCGGGGTACTTAAGGGCGGAAAAGGTTACCCTATCGGTGCGCTTCGTGTGAACGGGAGGAATTTCTCGCTTCCTTATGACATGAGGGGATGTATGGCGTGGAACGAGGACGACGAGGCAATGTTCGCGGTTGCAGAAAGCACTGAGGACGGAGGGTATTGGCCGGAAATGAGCAACATAATTCAGGCCGGGCCAATGCTTATTGATGACGGTGAGACGGCTCGTTATGAGGAAAATTTCGCAAGCAGCTTGATTTCGGCGAGGCACCCACGCTCTGCTGTCGGCTTGAACGCGGAAGGCTCGTGGGTATTCATGGTTGTTGACGGCCGAAACGGAATGCACTCATCGGGCGCAACAATAAGCGAACTCACGGACATAATGAGGGGTCAGGGAATGATCTACGCGCTCAATCTTGACGGCGGAGGCTCGACGGAAATCATGATCGACGGGAAGATCTGGAACATTCCTTCGGACGGTTACGAGCGGAGAATATCATACGCATTGGGGGCAATACCAAGATGAATCAGAAATGGAACGCGGAAAATTATTCGTCGGGCTTCTCGTTTGTCTACAATTATGGCAGCGATGTCCTGAATCTCATTGAGGGCGAAAATGTCCATGATGTCATAGATCTGGGCTGCGGAACTGGAGTCCTCACTAACGCGCTTTCCGAGAGGGGATACAACGTTACCGGGATTGACGCATCAGATGAAATGTTAGCAAAGGCAAGGGCGAGTTTCCCGGCAGTGAACTTCGTGAAGGGTGACGCTGTGAATTTCGTTGTTGACGCTCCCGTTGATGTTGTGTTCTCGAACGCTGTCCTTCATTGGATTGACGCGGCAAAACAATCCGACATGATGAGGTGTGTGTATGACGCACTGAGGCGGGGCGGTCAGTTCGTTTTCGAGATGGGCGGATATGGCTGCGTGAAGTCGATTCATGATGAGCTTGCTGTGAATTTCCGTGCGCTTGGGTATGATTACGTTATGCCGTCATTCTTCCCGACTATCGGAGAATACTCGGCCATGCTTGAGGCTTGCGGTTTCACGGTGAGGTATGCAGTGCTTTTTGACCGTCCTACAGAATTGAAGGGCAATGACGGTCTCAGAGACTGGATACGTATGTTCGTTAAGAGGCCGTTTTCGGGCGTGAATGACGATGACCGTGATGAGATTCTACGCCGCACTAATGAGAATCTTAGGGGAAAGCTATTTCACGGTGGCAAATGGTACGCTGATTATGTGAGGTTGAGAATGAGAGCGGTCAAGCAGTGAAAGCTACTGCGCGTTGATCATGTATAGCCCGGCCATGCAGACCAACGCGCCTATAATCTGTCTCAACGAGATTTTCTCACCGTACATGAAGAATCCCACGAACAGAAGAACTATAGCCAGACATATATTCGCGGTCAATGAACCTTTGCTTATCTGCCAGCCCGCTCGGAATAGATAGACGTATCCGGCTTCAAGCCCGACAATAGCAAAGCCCAAGATTACGGAAGGCCAGTTGAAATTCCTGGATATGCTGAAGTCCCCTGAGTGCGACCAGAACATCACAAAAGCAATCAAAGCACCCGCAATATAAGTTATCACAAGTGTACCAAAAGCGTCTGCATTTTCTGGAATTGACTTCGTGCAGATGTTGTAGAAGCAGTTTGAGATTATTATCAGCAACAGAGGCCACAGCATACCCCACATGATTATTCACACTTTGAGATCGCGTCCTCAGCCTTTGAGTCCTTGAACATTATGTCGAGCATTCCGGCGGCGTAACGTTCAAACATCACTGACGGGATTATAAGGCTCTCCTTTATGATCTGGTCGGAAGGTGTAACACCGTCGCAATTCACGAAGACCTTGTAGCGAATCTCGCCGTCCCTCATGTCAAACTCAAAATTTCCGTTCCTCAGGCCGTAATTCGCTCGGCATATGAATTTCGCCATCTCTGTCATGATATTCTCGTCGTCAGTGTCGGCTCCTATCGGGGAGTTGGCGTAGACGGTGTAGGAGTCGTTCTTAACCGAAACGAAATATCTCAGAACTTTTAGCTTGCTGTCAATGCTGAGGTTAAAGCTGAATATTCCTCTTTCTTCGTCAGCGTCAAACTTCCAGTTGTCCTCGATGAAATAATTTCTTAGAATGTCAAAAATTTCTTCCGAGTATTCTGCACTCATTGTGAATTAGCTCCTTCGATTTAATCTTCTTTACGACGATATAATATCACATCTTGTGCCAACATACGCTATAATACAATCAATAATCCAAAAACATTGAGGGGAGTGTTTATATCACGATGAACCTGCCTACATTCATAGGGGGAGTGCATCCTCCTGAAGGCAAAGCTCTCACGGAAAACAAGGCCGTTGAGATTCTTAGGCCGGAAGATTCAAGGGAGTTCGTCTATCCGCTCGCTCTGCATATCGGAGCACCGTGTTCGCCAATCGTGAAGAAGGGTGATACTGTTCTTGCAGGGCAGAAAATCGCCGACACCGATGCTTTTGTCTCAGCTCCGAAGTATTCTGCTGTCTCAGGCACTGTAAAGGCTATCGAGCCTCGAATGGCCTTCACTGGAGCAATGGAGCAGAGCATTGTCATTGAGAGCGATGGGAAGTACACACCTGCGCCATCACTGCATGAAGCGTTAGGGCACAAGCCTAAGCCTTCCGACTATGTGAAGCTTATTCGTGAGGCCGGACTTGTGGGACTCGGCGGAGCATGTTTCCCGACGCACGTCAAACTTTCGCCGCCCAAAGACAAAGTTATCCAATGGATAATCGTCAACGCCGCTGAGTGCGAACCTTATCTCACCTGCGACAACAGATTGATGCTCGACAGCCCTGACGAAATCCTGAAGGGTCTTGAGTTCGTCCTTGAGATTTTCCCGGAGGCTAAGGGTGTAATCGGAATCGAGAGCAACAAGCCTGAAGCAATCGCCACAATGACCGAGCACTGCAAGAATCCCAAAATCCGCGTGATGCCCGTAAAAGTGAAATACCCTCAGGGCGCGGAGAAAATGCTCATCTTGTCCGTAACAGGAAAGGAAGTCCCGTTAGTCCCCGCGCTTCCTGCTGATGTCGGCTGCATAGTCCTAAACGCTCGAACAGTATGGCAGATTTGGGACGCAATCGAAAATGGCCGGCCTGTAATGGAGCGTATCGTAACGGTAACTGGTGATGCCATTGCCGAGCCGAAGAACCTGCGCGTTCCACTGGGTATCAACGTCCGCGAGCTTATACATGCCTGCGGAGGCTTCAAGGAAGAACCCGCGAAAGTAATCTCAGGCGGCCCGATGATGGGAATTGCCATGCGTTCGATTGATGTCCCGGTCGTGAAGGGAACGTCAGGTATTCTCGCACTCACAAAGAATCTCGCTTACATTGCCGAAGAAAGCGCATGTATCCGCTGCGGGAAATGCGTCGAGGTCTGCCCGATGCACCTTGAGCCGACATTACTTGACCACGCTGTGAGGCTGAGGGACTACGAGAAATTTGAGGCTCATCTCGGAATGAACTGCATTGAGTGCGGTAGCTGCTCGTACATATGCCCGGCATCACGTCATCTCGCTCAGGCATTGAAGGAAGGCAAAGCGTCAGTGAACGCCCTTAGGAAAAAAGCTGCGGCTCAGGCAAAAGCGAAACAGGAGGCGAAGTAATCATCATGTCAGAAAAACTTGTAGTATCAACATCTCCGCATATTCACTCCGAGTTCACGACACGGAAGATCATGGGCATGGTCATGTATTCGCTCCTGCCCGCCGGAATAATGGGAGTCTACCTTCTTGGCTTCCGTTCGCTCCTAGTGATAATCGCATGTGTTGCCGCGAGTGTTCTCAGCGAATGGCTCTGGAATAAGTACGTAATGCACCGCAAGGACACAACCGGAGATCTCTCAGCCGCTGTTACGGGGCTTCTCCTCGCGTACAACCTTCCCCCTACGATCCCGCTTTGGATGGCGATATGCGGTTCAGTCTTTGCAATAATTATCGTCAAACAGTTCTACGGCGGTATAGGCTGCAACATCGTCAACCCAGCTCTTGCCGCCCGCGCAATGATGTTAATATCATGGCCGACAGCAATGACAACGTGGACGGTTCAGGGAGTTTCAGGCGCAACGCCCCTCGCGGCAATGAAAGCCGGAAGTATGCCCGCGAATCTCTCATGGTGGAATCTCATCGTCGGCGACATGGGAGGCTGTATTGGTGAGACAAGCGCGATACTCCTCATTCTTGGAGGCGCGTATCTCGTCTGGGAGGGTGTAATTTCAGCGCGAATACCTCTGACCTACATTCTCACGACCGCGATTTTGTCTGCGCTTTTCGGACACGGCGGCGGAATGTTCCCAGTTCATGAGATTTTGACGGGAGGGCTTCTTCTCGGAGCTATCTTCATGGCCACTGACTACACGACCTCACCGATGACCGAAAATGGGCAGTACATCTACGCGTTCGGGTGCGGTTTGCTTACGGCGTTGATAAGGACGTGGGGCGGATACCCTGAGGGCGTTTCGTTCTCGATACTCATCATGAACGTGGCAGTCCCGTTGATTGATCGTTACACCGAACAGAGAGTACTCGGCGCACCAAAGAGCAACTTCTTCAAAAGAATGGGGGGCAAATAATCATGTCAGAAGCAGTCGACAAAGTATCATTCAATGACGCATTGAGGAAAGCCCTTCATCTCGGCGGAACTCTCTTTGCGGTAACAGCGGTAACAGGAATATTGCTCGGACTCGTCGAGAACGTAACAAGCAAGGCAATACTTCAGGCGGAAATCGCGGCAAAGAATGAAGCCTATCGTCTGGTTATGCCGGCCGGAAAAACTTTCGACGATTACGAGGTAAAGGCTGACGATTTCGTTACAAGTGTCGTCAAGGCAACGGATGAGACTGGAGTAGTGGGCTGGTGCGTTAATGTAAGCTCGAAGGGGTACGGCGGAATGGTCGGCTTCGTCGTCGGGATCACTAAGGACGGAACAGTCAAGGCCATCAACATTTTGAGCCATTCGGAAACGCCCGGACTCGGAGCAAAGTCAACAGAGCCGGAATTTTACACTCAGTTCAACGACAAGGACAAATTGCCGCTGAAGGTCGTCAAGGGCGGAGCATCGAATCCTGACGAGATAGCCGCGATCTCAGGCGCAACAATAACGTCGAACGCTGTAACTGACGGAGTGAACGGCGCAGTGAAATACTGGTCAGAGAACTTGAAGGGAGCTGAATAGGATTGAGTCAGGGAAATTTCAGGATAATCACTAACGGAATACTCGCGGAAAATCCCACGTTCGTGCAGTGCATAGGACTGTGCCCGACCCTCGCGGTAACAACAAGCGTCGCTAACGGTCTCGGAATGGGGATCGCCGCAACTTTCGTGTTAATCGCCTCGAACGCAGTAATCTCGCTTCTCCGTAAGATGGTGCCTGACGAGGTGCGTATCCCCATATTCATCGTGGTAATCGCGGGCTTCGTAACGGTGATTGAGTTCTTGATGAAAGGATTTGCACCGGAGCTGAACAAGTCGCTGGGAATATTTATCCCGTTAATCGTGGTCAACTGCATTATTCTCGCACGTGCTGAGGCTTTCGCGTCAAAGAATGGGGTATTTGCTTCGGCACTTGACGGCGTTGGAATGGGGCTGGGATTCACCTGTGCATTGATGATTCTCGGGTCATTCCGTGAGATTCTCGGCGCGGGAACATGGTTCGGGAATCCTGTCGTGAGCTTTGAGCCGGCCATGCTAGTCGTACTTGCTCCGGGCGGCTTCATCGTTCTCGGGTGCTTCATGGGGGCGTTCAGGGCTATTCAGGCTAAGGCCGCGAGAATGAAGGGACTCGGTGCTACACCTGCTGAGGCTCGTCCAATGGGGTGCGGTTCGTGCATAATGGCTAAGTTCTGCCAGAAGGACGCTTCAGAGTGCGGGGAGGCGAAGTAATCATGACCATCACAGAATTATTCCTGCTCTTCGTGAGCTCGATCTTCGTTCACAACATACTGCTGTCGAGGTTCTTGGGGTGCTGCCCGTTCATGGGTGTAAGCTCAAAGCTGAAGACTGCTCAGGGAATGGGCGCGGCTGTCGTGTTCGTCATAGTCCTCGCGTCGTGCATGACATGGCTGACGTATAACTACCTTCTTGTGCCGTTACATCTTGAGTACCTTTACACGCTTTCATTCATACTCGTTATCGCAGCACTGGTTCAGTTTGTTGAACTTGCGCTGAAAAAACTCAATCCCGTACTCTACAAGTCGCTGGGAATCTTCCTCCCGTTAATCACGACGAACTGCGCTGTTCTCGGCGTAGCAGTCCTCAACATGAACGAGGGTTACGGCTTAATCCCTGCGCTCGTGAACGCTTTCGGGTCATCGCTGGGCTTCCTTCTCGCAATCTCACTCATGGCCGGAATACGTGAGCGAATCGAGGACAACGAGGGAATACCTGACAGCTTGCAGGGTCTTCCGATGGCGTTAATCACGGCGGGGCTGATGTCGATTGCCTTCATGGGCTTCACTGGAATCATAAAGTAAGGAGGCGGGAAACATGGACATAATGCACGTAATGGTAACACCTCTTGCGCTCATGGGGATAATGGGCGGAGTTTTCGGCGTACTTCTTGCGATTGCGTCAATAGTGTTCAGGGTGCATCAGGACGAACGAATCGGGTTAATCCGTGCGGCTTTGCCCGGGGCTAACTGCGGAGGCTGCGGCTATCCGGGCTGTGATGGCTATGCTTCGGGCGTTGTGAACGAGGGCGCGGCGGTCAACAAGTGCAGCGTCGGCGGTGCTCCTGTTGCTGAAAAAATCGCGGCCATAATGGGAGTTGAGGCTGGTGCGAGCGTTCCGATGAGAGCGTTCCTGAAGTGCAAGGGTACGTGTGAGGCATCACCGAGACAGCTAACATACGAGGGCATCAACGATTGCAGAAGCGCAGCTGTGATTCCCGGAGGCTCGCCAAATTCTTGCCCGTTCGGCTGCATCGGTCTGGGTACTTGCGTGAGCGTTTGCCAGTTTGGTGCGCTTTCGATGGGCGATGACGGACTTCCGAAGGTTGACGTGTCGAAGTGCGTTGGCTGTGGTGCTTGCGTCGAGAACTGCCCGAAAGGTGTGTTTACGCTGGTTCCAGTTACAGCGGACGTGATCGTGGCTTGCAATTCACACTGGAAGGGGCCGATGGTCAAGAGCGTTTGCAGCGCGGGTTGCATTGGGTGTACGCTTTGCTCGAAAAAGTGCCCGAAGCAGACGATTGATATGGTGAACGATTTGGCGGTCATCAATCAGGAGAACTGCATAAAGTGCGGAGTTTGCGCTAAGGTCTGCCCGGCTAAGTGCATTAACACCGGCGAGAAAGTTACAGTTATAGAAAAATCTGCGTAACACAAAAAGCAAAAGTACCTTAAGGTGTCGTTCTGTCTTGATATGATTCTGGGCAGAACGATATTTTTTGGCTGAAGGGAGCTGTGTATTTTGAGTTGGAAAAATGGAGGCATGAACAAAGAGACCGCACTCGAAATTTTTCTGAACGTAATCTGTGCCGTAATCTTGATTCCCGTTTTTGATGTGGTGTTGGGACTGATTTTCGGGTGGTCGCACGTTGAGGCTCTGTACCAGAACATCACCGAGATATTTCCAGGAATGACAAGGCTTGCACTGTTCATGATAATCATGGAATTATTCGGCGCAGTCACGGTGCTATTTAATGAAGAAGAGAGGCAAGAAATGGGAGCAGGCATGACAGCAATTACAGTAATTATAGTCGGCTCATTACTTTGGTTCTTGTATTGGTGGAAAATGCCGGCTGTCTTTGAGGCTTGGGGCTTCTCGAACGCGGGGTGGCCTGGCAGCATGTGGCCTGAGATTGTCGAATGGGGTAAGGGTATGCTGATCTCTCTTGTAGGGATATTTCAGTCATTGTTCAGCCTGCAAATCATATCCGTTCTTGTAAGTGCGGTTGAATTTTTCTTCATTTCGTGGGAGTTCGGGCTTCTCGTGATTGGCGTTGAGTTTTTCACACAGGGATACATAAATCTCTGGGGAGCATATGAGGCAGTCAACAATTTCTTCGATGTTATCCTGGAAATATTGCCGCTCTAACATTATAACGTTGCTGACGAAGAGTCGTCCTGTCTTGGTATAATCTAGGCGGGACGATTTTTTTGACGAAAGGACAAGTGTTAATGCCATACGTACCAACGAGCTGGGAAGATTTGGGAGAAGACTTAAAGCGTCTCTTCAGGGAAATAACATGCTTCGCTTCCAGCAATGTATCCGTAATCCTGAGAGAGGCAATAAATCAGTCAACATCGATCACACCTCCAGCAAAAAGCAACTTCATTGCTCACTGCATAGATTTAGGAATCAGTGAAAATGATACGCCGCTCATTGAAAGCTGCTGGGACTTCGTTGACTACCAGCTCAACAGACCCGATATGTGCGGCGGCAATGCAGCATTGTTCACAAACGAGGGCTTCCAGACAGGCAGTCCGTGGCATGGCGATATACTGAATGCTCCGGTGCTTTTCCTGAGTTTCAATCCGGCAGTTACGCAGGGATGTTATTTTCCGCGCTGGCATGTTGGCAATGACACTTTCACTTTTGCAGGCAATGGAACTCCCGCAAAAAGCGACCAGCAGGTATACGAATTTCTCCGCGACCGTCTCATCAATACGTACATAGACTACAACGGAACGCCTCACGCATGGACTGTTCAAGGAAGTAGCTTCCCGGTTTCTTACTGGCGTGGAATGTACAAAACAATGAATATACTCGCAGGGATTTCACAGGGCAGCAGGACTATAGCAGATCATTGCCGGAGATTGATGCGTTCAGTACTGAGCGCGGAAATAATATTCTGGGGTTCAAAGAAAAGTGAATGTGCGACAGAAACAGAACGCCTGCTTTATTTCTGGGAGAGGTTTACAGTTCCGATGCTGGAGAAATGCGGGGCAAAAATTATCTTCCTGACAGGAGGCCCGTCGCATAGGGTCTTTCATGAAACATTGCTTGCTAATGGAGGGATATATACACCCAAGCACTACCGCAACAGATTTGGTGAAGATTTCGTAATAGCAGCGATAAACCATATCAGCACTGAAACATACAAAAACTATGACGCAGTCGCTAAATATCTCCGCACTGATCAGCCCGGCATAGTACCGCAGGCATTGAGTGAGATTCAGCGTCTGTATCATTCCTGAGTTTCCAGAAGGGCGTAAAATTCCGACTCAGTGAGAATCCTTACATCAAGACTCTCAGCCTTCTTGAGCTTAGAACCCGCCTTATCTCCGGCAACAACATAGTCCGTCTTCTTGCTCACACTTGATGACACATGACCACCTAACGCCTTCACCCTGTCGCCGGCTTCATCTCTCGTCATAGCCTCAAGCGCGCCAGTGAACACGAACGTCTTTCCCGCAAGTCTACCGTCAGAACTCACAGCCTTAATCTCGCCCATTCTGAAGCCCATTGCTCTGAAATCCTCAATCATTGCCCTGTTGTCATCATTCCTGAAGAACTCGTGAACAGACCGCGCCGTAACCTCACCAACTCCCTCAATCACAGCCAATTCTTCCTCGCTTGCGTTCATGAGTGCGTCAATATTCCCGAAATGCTCCGTGAGAAGTTCTGCCGTGTTCTTGCCGACTTCAGTGATCCCAAGTGCCGTGATGAGATTCGCAAGCGTCCGGGACTTCGAGGCTTCAAGTTCCGCAAGAATATTCTGAGCCGATTTCGTTCTTACTTTGTCCTTGCTCAGTGCTTCCACAAAGTCCTCAAGCGTCAGAGTGTATATGTCGCTGAGTTTGTGGATTTTTCCGGAGGCTGTGAGATGTTTGGCCAAACTCTTCCCGATTCCCTTGATGTTCATTCCGTCCCGCGAAGCAAAATATTTCAGGCTCTCGGCCAGCTGCGCCGGGCATGATGCGCGGTTTGGACACCTGTACGCTGCCTCATGAGGAAGCCTCACGATCTCAGAATCACACGCCGGGCATCTCTCAGGCATTGCGAAAACTTCCTCCCCGCCCGTCCTCGCCTCTTTGTCAACGCTCACAACTTCGGGGATAATCTCCGCAGCTTTTCTGACGTTCACAATGTCGCCCTTACGAATGTCTTTACGCGCTATATCGTCAGCGTTATGAAGCCCCGCACGTGATACCTGAGTTCCCGCAAGCCTCACGGGTTCGAGGATTGCTACAGGGGTTAAAACTCCCGTCCTTCCAACTGAAATTATGATGTCGGTGATTCGTGTCCTTGCTTCTTCGGGTGGATATTTGTATGCGACTGCCCAGCGCGGTGCGTGAGAGGTCGCCCCGATTTCAGGCCATCGAGTAAGGTCGTTCACTTTCACGACAACTCCGTCCGTAACGTAGCCGAGATTGTAGCGTTCTTCATGCCATTTTTCGACAAACTCATTCACGCTTTCAATGTCATCACAGACCTTGTACGCAGTCTGAACGGGCAGGCCATGTTCCGCGAGCCACGACAATGCCCCCGACTGTGTTGTAACTCCGAACTTCTCAGCGTCAACAAGATAGTACAGGAATATATCGAGTCCGCGTTCGGCTATGACGTGGTTATTTTTTGCTGACTGACGGAGTGTACCGGCCGCAGCATTTCTAGGGTTGGCAAAAAGTTTCTCACCCTTCGCTTCACGGGCAGCATTAACGGCGTTGAAACGTTCCCACGTCATCAACACTTCACCGCGAACCTCAACCCTTCCCGCCGGAGCATCATTGAGAGTCTCAGGCACAGCGTCAACAAGCATCAAATTCTCCGTAACGTCCTCGCCGACACGGCCGTTTCCACGAGTTGCACCCCTCACGAAAATTCCGTCCTCGTAAATCAGTGAGACAGCAAGCCCGTCAATCTTCATCTCGCAGACGAAGCCCTCAGAGTCAGAACGCGAAAAGAAATTCACCAGCTCATCAGGCGTGAAAACGTTATCGAGTGAGAGCATTGGCGTTGAATGTTCAACTTTCGCTAAAAGTTCACTCGCAGAGCCTCCCACTGTCTGAGTTGGGGAATCTTTGCGGGAATACTGAGGGTAATCCGCCTCGAGCTGCCTAAGTTCACGGACAAGAGCATCGTATTCAGCGTCGGAGATTTCGGGGCTGTCCTCGTCGTAATACAAACCCGCATGATGTTTCACGAGTTCGTAAAGCTCATTCATGCGGGCCTCGAATATGTCCATGTTACGCCTTCGGTTTCATTGCAGGGAACAGGATTACGTCGCGGATCGATCTTGCACCCGTAAGGAACATAACGATCCTGTCCATTCCGATACCCATTCCGCCCGTTGGTGGAAGTCCGGCCTCGATAGCGTTGATGAAGTCCTCGTCGAAAACGTGAGCCTCATCGTCGCCCTCTGCTTTCTTTCGCGCTTGGTCTTCAAACCTTTCGCGCTGGTCGATTGGGTCGTTGAGTTCGCTGAATGCGTTTGCGACTTCTTTGCCGAACATGAAAAGCTCGAAGCGGTGAGTGTAGTCGGGGTTCTCAGGGTCCCTTTTCGACAGCGGGGAAATCTCCGTAGGGTGTCCAAGCAAGAACGTCGGCTCAACAAGTTTCTCCTCACCGAACGCCTCGAATAACAGATTCAGAACTGCGAACTTGCTTTCATGGCCGGTCATTTCAGAGGCAAGCCCCTTGCTTCGTGCAATCTCTCTTGCTTCCTCGTCCGACTTCACAGTGTCAATGTCAACACCCGCATACTCCTTGACGGCTTCCCTCATGGTGATGCGCTTGAAGGGCTTCGAGAGGTCGAGCTTTGTACCGTTCCATTCGATTTCGAGAGTGCCGATTGATTTCGCTGCGTTGCGGATCAATTCTTCTGCCAAATTCATCATGTCGACATAATTCGCGTATGGCCAATAGACTTCCATCATCGTAAATTCCGGGTTGTGCATTGTGTCGATGCCCTCGTTGCGGAAATTCCGGCCAATCTCGTAGACCCTTCCCATCATTCCTACGACCAGACGCTTCAGGTAAAGCTCAACGGCTATCCTCATGTACATATCGACACTGAGAGCGTTGTGGAACGTCTTGAATGGCCTTGCGTTTGCTCCGCCTGCGAGGACTGACAGTATCGGTGTCTCAACCTCAAGAGTGCCATGTGATTCAAGAGTTTCACGGAATGACGAGATTATTCGCGAGCGTTTACGGAATACTTCGCGGACTTCCGGGTTTGCGATGAGGTCCATGTAACGCTTGCGATAACGAATCTCTGTGTCGGTAAGGCCGTGCCACTTTTCAGGGAGCGGGCGGATTGCCTTGCTGAGAAGCCTGTACTCAGTAACCATGATTGTGAGTTCGCCCCTTCGAGTCCTGCAAGGGTGGCCGATTATTCCGAGCCAGTCGCCTGTGTCAACCCACTTCTTGAGGAAGTCATACTCCTTTTCGCCGACCGTGTTAATCTGGAAGTAAAGCTGGATTCGTGAGTTCTCGTCAGCAATGTCAGCGAACGTAGCTTTTCCCTGCTTACGGATCGTCATGACGCGCCCTGCTGTGCTTAGGGTAACGGATGCGTCTTCCTGTTCTGGCTGAAGGTTGTCGAAGCGTTCACGGATTGATGATAATGTGTCGCGCCTGTCCCATGTCTCGTTGACGTAGGGATTGTAGCCTTCTTCGGTTCGTAGACGCTGTAATTTTTCCTTGCGCTGCCGGACTACTTCATTGTCCTCTGTGTTGAAATCGTCCTGTAAAATTTCGTCTGGCATAAATCTTTCTCCTTTTGTGAATCTAAATATTTCTGGTATATTTTACCGTACAAGCAAAATCTTAGGAGGCTCATACTATGGATAACATTTCACGTAACAAGGCAGCTATTCTCCGTTTCAAAGAATGTATCAACACCTGCGATCACGAACTGGCCGAAGAACTCATAGACAGCCGGGCAGAATTTGCCAGCCTCACGTCAAGCGAGACACTTTACGGCGGGGCAGGCTATCTCTCGGTCGTTGAACTAATGCGGAGGAGCTTCTCTGACATTCACTGGGAGATCACGGACATGGCCGCCGAAGGTGATAAAGTTGCGGTAAGCTGGATATGCTCAGGGACTCATGACGGGGAATTTATGGGAAAGAAGGCTTCAGGGAAAAAATTCTCGTTCAGCTGCATGAACTTCTACTATTTCAACGATGACGGGAAGATAATCCGTGATGTAGCTGCTCAAGGATTAGCGGGGCTTTTTGGTGCGCTTGAAGCATAATGCAAAATTTCGTCAGGCATAAATTCATCATAACCCGCAAGGAGCCCCCCGTTTCTATCAGCGGGGGGTTCTTTTATCGTTCTAGAAATTTCCGTATCTTCCCAAAGGACAATCCCGCAATGACAAAGATTATCCCTGTCAGCGTGAAGCCCAATGCTTTAGGAAGATACCCGAAAAGGTGATCGAAGAAGTACCTCGAAGCCAGAAGCGCGCAGAATGTTATCCCGATTCCCGAATGACCGCGCCAAATGTTCAGCAGCATCAATCCCGCAACTATTACAGCGTTCACGACGGGGAAAACGTTGCGAACGTCCGCAAATTCCGCGCCCCGCCAAAATTCCGGCCATGTCAGAAGCAATCCGAACACCCCAAGCATCAACAGCCCCATCGTCTCAGCGTCCTGCCACTTGCTCATGAATGATATAGCACCGCCCGAAGCCGCGAGAATAATCAGCGTCCACGTTCCGCCGAAGCACAGGCTCATTCTCGACGCTAGAAGCAAAACCGTAAGCAGCATGTTCATCATGAAAGCTATCCGGTCTTTTCCGACAAGCCACGCTCCCCAAAGCGCAATCATCAGCGCAAACGCACTCATCGGCGCGAAAAATTCAGACACAGGAACTCTCGCTGTCCTCACGAAATATAAGGCGAAGGGGTTTACTGCCTCTATCTCATTCAACCAGACAAGCGACAATGCCCCCGCTAAATATAACTGCCATTCATCGCGCGCAACTATCGACGTTATTATGACCTCAGCAATCCACCAGCCAAGAAACTCAGCAAGCGCAATCTTGTAGTCATACATTCTCGTGATGAGGTATATTCCTCCGCCGAATATCCCGCTCGAAAGAAGAAGGAATGCCTTTCCCGTCTTCGTCGAAGAACGTCCCGCGAAAATATACGCCGACAATGACGCAGCATAAGCCGCCGCGATTATGATCACGCGAAGATCTTTGTCAATCGTGTGCCAGTTTGCGAGAAGGAAGCTGACCGCCCCAAGTCCCAGCAATATACCTCCAGCAATCAGCATTATCACTCGGAGATTTCGCGCCTTTATTTCATAGAGCGACAGAATTTCCGTTGCCTGCTCGCCCGTTATAATTCCTTGCTCAACCCAGCCAGCAATTTCTCCGCCGAGAAAATCCATCTCCTTTTTGCGGATTTCAGGCATGACTAGCTCACCCGGCTTCCAAGCGGTATGTCTTTGTCCTCTGGCGTTAAGAGTGTGAGCTGTTCGGATACTCCGTCTTTCTTGACGCTCGCGCAGAGTATCATTCCGTTGCTCTCAACTCCGCAGAGCTTGACGGGCTTCAGGTTCGTTACGAGGATTATCGTCCTTCCTTCGAGTTCCTCCGGCGTGAAGAATGCCTTTATTCCCGAACACACTGTGCGTTTCTCGTAGCCTAAATCGACTTCCAGCTTGTAGAGTTTCTTTGACTTAGGGATCTCCTCGCACTTCGTAATTCTTGCTACCCTCATTTCAACCGTCTTGAAAGCGTCGATGCTTATTTCTTCCTCATGCTCGATTGCTGCCTGAGCTGCTGCTTCTTCCTGCAATTTCTTCTCCTCCTTTGATTTCTTCCATTCCTCGATGTCGATTCTTGGGAATAACACTTCCGATTCACCGAGCGTCATTCCTGCACCGTCTCCCCATGTGAACGCGTCATACTGCGACTTCGTTGGGTCTTCCTGAATGCCGAGCTGCTTCCATATTCTCTGCGATGTCTCGGGCATTACTGGTGCTACGAGCATTGCCGAAAGCCTCAGTGCCTCATAGAGATTGAGAAGGACGAAATCGAGCCTTTCAGCCTGAGACTCATCTTTCGCCAATTTCCACGGCATTGTCTCATCAATGAACTTGTTTGCTCGACCTATGAACTCCCAAATCGTTTTGAGTGCCTCGTCGAAAGCGTAATCATTCATGGCCCTGTCAACTCTCTCAAGGACATTCACGGACATTGCGGAGAGTTCGGACTTCGCGTCGGTACACTTAGGCACAACTCCGCCCCTGTAAGACTGAATCATTCTGTGAGTCCTGTTGAGGAGATTACCCAAATCGTTGGCGAGGTCTGAATTTATCCTGCCGACAAGCGCAAGCTCCGAGAAATCGCCGTCATTCCCGAACGGCACCTCACGCATCATGAAATACCTGAACGGGTCAAGTCCGTACTCCTTCACAATCTTGAAGGGGTCAACAACATTCTTTCTAGTCTTGCTCATCTTCTCACCGTCAACAGTCCACCAGCCGTGAGCAAAAATCTCAACAGGAACATTAACGCCCATAGCAATCAAAAGAAGCGGCCATGTTACACAGTGGAAGCGGATAATGTCCTTCCCTACCATGTGCCTGACGTGAGGCCACCATCGCGCGAACTTCTCGGGGTCATCGAGGTATCCCGCAGCCGTAACGTAATTCACGAGCGCGTCGAACCACACATATATAACGTGCTTTTCGTCGCCCGGAACAGGGATTCCCCATTTGAGTGTTGTACGGCTTACAGATTGGTCGCGTACTCCGCCTTTGAGGAAGCTCATTATCTCGTTGTAACGGGTTTCAGGCATTACGGCCTTGAGATGTGTCTCGTAATACTCAATGAGCTGAGGGACGTACTTCGAGGCGCGGAAGAAATAGCTCTCCTCCTCCATTATTGTGAGAGGACGGCCGCAGTCTGGACAGGTTTTGTTCGGCCCCATTGCGTTTTCGGGGACGTAGGTCTCATCGGGGACACAGTAGTAGCCGGAGTAAGTGCCTTTGTAGATGTCGCCCTTCTCGATCAGCTTGCTGAATATCGCCTGAACCGCGCGGATATGCCTATCCTCAGTCGTGCGGATAAAGTCGTCATTGCTTGCGTTGAGGAGCTTGCACAAATCGCGGAACGTCTGGTGAATCCTGTCAACCAACTGCTGAGGTGTCTCACCCTTTGCCTCTGCCGCCGCCTGAATCTTCTGGCCGTGTTCGTCCGTCCCAGTGAGGAAGAAAACGTCATAGCCCTTCATTCGCTTGTAACGTGAGATTGTGTCGCAGGCTGTCGTAGTGTACGCGTGGCCTATGTGGGGTATATCGTTGACGTAATATATAGGTGTCGTGATATAGAATCGCTTTTCGTTGTTCACAGTTATGACCTTCCTTCGTTTATTTTCGACGCAATGATAACAGTAATATTCCCAAGCCGCCAACCCCAAACGTCGCCATTATCCATTGAGGGGTAAGATACTGGCTCAATAATGGGTACACTGCCAGCGCAGCACCGCAGAAAGTGAATACAGTTCCAAGCCAGCCGATTTTCCACGAATATTGCTGCTGCATCGTGTCTAACCTAGCGTTCATGGCCTTGACTTCTCCGCTCAACTCAGCAACACTCTTTTCTATCGTTCGCTCAAATTGTGCTTGAGACCGCTCAAAGACTGCTTGCATTTTGTCCAGCCGTTCGTCGAGGACTGTCTGCATTTTGTCCAGCCGTTCGTTGAAGACTGTCTGCATTTTGTCCAACTTTTCGACAAAAAGCTTTTCCTGAGATTCAAATCTCTGGTCTATCCTCTGAATGTGGGCATCAAATGTTTCCTTACTCACAGATTCGTACGTATTTTCCGGCATTTCTCTTACTTCCTTTCTACAATCTTGAATTTCAGAAACTATTATTTCATAATAGCACAAACAATGTCGGGAGGAAGAATTTTCGTGGACAATATCACAAAAGCCGGGCTTCTCCTTAACGTCGTAAGAGCTCCTCACACAGCATTCACACGTTTATGTTCTGATTATGACCCCGCAGAGTTATGGCAGTCTGAATCATTGTGGCGCGAACTTGGACTCGCTGAGAGAATGAGGGAGAGGCTTTCAGGATTCCTTTCTACAGGCTGGGCCGAAAAAGAAGACGAACGAATATACGCTTTCGGCGCGAAATTCATAACCTCCCAATCCCTCGATTACCCCGCGAAACTCCTTGACCTCAAAAAACCTCCCATAGGGCTATACATCAAAGGCAATGCAAACCTATCCTTCCCATCAGTCGCAATAGTAGGAACACGGAAATGCTCTGTGTATGCTAACGGTGTTGCCGAAAATTTGGGCAAGGCTCTCGCAAAGACCGGAATAATCACCGTCAGCGGCGGCGCAAAAGGAATCGATACGGCCGGACACAGGGGGACTCTCTCGGAGAACGGGACGACCGTCGTAATATTCGGAACTGGACTCGACAGGACATATCCAGTTGAGAATCGTGATTTGTTCGCTAGGATCCTTGAGAGGGGAGCGTGGGTCAGCGAGTATCCTTTTGGAACAGACGGTAACACATGGCGATTCCCCGAACGCGACAGGATAATTGCCGCAATCTCATCACGCGTAGTAGTCGCCGAGTCCCCTGAAGACGGCGGGGCAATGCACACGGCAAGGATTGCAAGAGAACTAGGACGCGATTTGTGGTCAATACCTGGACGAATAGTCGATGATGTCAGCATGGGGACGAACCTCCTAATCCGCGAAGGATCTAATATTTTCGTGAGCATAAACGACTTCATCAGCACCATAACGGGAGGGCGCGAAAATTCCATAGACTTCGACGAAACTAACGAGGCTTCAGGGAATGAAAGGCCGGAAATAAATCTCAGCGATGACGAGAAGGTAATATACTCGCTGATTCAGAGGCAGGGCGGAAGAACCAGCGATGAAATTGTTACGGAAAGCGGCCTTGATTTTGTGAGCGTTAACATGGCTCTCATGAATCTTGAGGGCGAGGGCCTTATTGCTGACATGGCCGGGAGATATACTGTGTTAGAGTGAACTACCGCCCCTCACGGAATTGGCGGCTTCCTAATTCAACGAGGTCAGCGTTGCAACATTTCTGTTTCCGTCTTACGTCCTCTCCAAAGGCGTTTAGGACTATTCGTCCAGGTTTCCTACGCACCGTAGGTACCAAGTTTATATTCAAACTACATACTGTTGTCGGAATTTCATCTATTCCAGTTATTCAACGGAAAGAATTATAGCATAGAGGTGGGAGTCTTATTGCGCGTTATGATAAACTTTTACTCACAAGGAGGCTGAACATACAATGAACTTCAAGCAGCTCATGCTTTACGGAATATTCGGTGTCCTGGCGACTTTGATTGACATTGCGACATACTGGGCGGTCTCGCGCGCATTCGGCCTCTCGGTTGTAACGTCAACAATAATAGCGTGGACTGTCTCCGTATTCTTCTCGTACTGGTCGAACAGGAAATACGTTTTCGAGAGCAAGACTACATCATTTATCAGGATATTTTTCGAGGCTGTTTACTTTTTCGCCTGCAGGATAGCAACGGGGCTTCTCGATGTCGCAATAATGTATATTTTTGCTGACCTTTTCGGCCTCAATGACGTTATCGTTAAGACAGTCTCAAACATTATCGTGATAATACTGAACTACATAGCCAGCAAGTTATTCATCTTCAAGGAGAGGAAGAAATCATGAACCGTTTAGCCGCAGCAGCAAGAGGAGAAATCCCCGCTGACCTCGTAATCCACAACGCGAGAGTCGCAAACATCTTCACGCAGGAATACGAACCCGCCGACATCGCAATATACTCCGGTAAAATCGCGGGCATAGGGCAGAATTATTCCGGCCTCGTGAACTTTGACGCTGAAGGAAGAGCCGTGATTCCTGGAATGATTGACGGCCATATTCACATTGAGGACACTATGATGACCCCGCAGGCATTCGCTTACACAGCCGCGCTTCATGGTACATCAACCGTAATGGCTGACCCCCATGAAATCAGCAACGCTCTCGGAATGTCGGGGCTTGAATACATGTTCAGGGCATCGCAGGGGCTTCCTGTTGACATATTCTACGGCGCGCCATCTTGCGTTCCAGCGAGTGATTTGGAGACACCCTACGAAGAGCTTGACATGACGGCCATGAAGTCGATGTTTGACCGAAAGATGACTCAGCATTTGGGCGAGATGATGGACTTTCCAAAGGTGATAGCCGGAGACCCTGAGGCTTGGGGAAAGATTCTAGCGGCTGGGGACGTTCCATTGACTGGCCATGCTCCGGGAGTTTCGGGGAAGGAGCTTTGCGCGTACTTGTCATCAGGAATTGACTCAGACCATGAATGCACGACTCTCGATGAAGCAAGGGAGAAACTTTCACGCGGAATGTGGCTCATGATTCGTGAAGGTGCAAGTTTCCTCGACCTCAAGACGCTGTTACCCCTCGTCAAAGAAAATCCTCTCAACGCTGCCCGCTGCATGGCCGTGAGTGATGACATAACGGCAAGATATTTGCTTGAACGCGGGCACATGGACGAGAAGATGAGGATAATGATCCGCGACGGTCTAAATCCATTTACAGCCCTGAGAATGGTAACGTTAAGCCCCGCCGAATATTTCAGGCTTCACGACAGAGGCATAATCGCTCCGGGAAAGATTGCTGACTTCACGATCCTTGACGCTGATACTATGGACGAGGCATTCAAGGTTCATTCGGTCTGGAAGAGGGGATTGCAGGTTGTGCGCGATGATGATGTATTCGCCGTTAATGACGCTGAACATCTCGCACCCGTTACCCGCGTGAAGGTCAAGAAAGTCCCAACAGTCGAGCAAATCCGCATAAAGGCTGAAGACTCATTGATGAACGTGATAGGTGTAAAAGAAGGCACAGTAATCACGAAGACGCTTCAAGTTTCGCCGAAAGTTTCTGACGGTTACGTTGTCCCCGATTTTGAGAATGACATCGCAAAAATCGTAGTCCTTGAACGCCACAGAGATACGGGAAGATTTGGTGTCGGCTTCGTGAAAGGCTTGGGGATAATGCGGGGTGCTGTAGGCTCAAGCGTTGCACATGACGCTCATAATTTCGTCGTTGCAGGAGCTGATGACGAGTCAATCATAACGGCACTTCACGGGCTTGCTGAAATGGGAGGCGGCCTCGTTGTCTCTGAAGGCAGGGAACTGAAAGCCTCGTTTGCTCTCCCGATTGGCGGATTGATGAGCTATCTCAGGCCTGAAGAAGTCTGCGCCGAGCTTGCGAAAATGGAGAATGCCGCAGAGACACTGGGCGTTAAAATCCCGCACCCGTTCATGGTTCTGTCGTTCCTCTGCCTGAGCGTAATTCCTGAGCTTAGAATCACGGACTTGGGATATGTTGACATCACGAAGGGCGGAGTGCAGGAACTTTTTGTGAGATGAAAGAAGTCATAGACTGCATACCATCAATCGCACTCCGAAAATATCTGAGCATTCACCCTATGAAATTATCAGTATTGCAGAAAGCGACCATAGTAAGCGAATATGCAAAGAGGAAAAAGCAAATTGCAATATTCAGGAAGCTGGCGGAGGAGTCAAGTTCAGAGGCCGAAAAGTTGCTGCTCAACACAGCGATTACGGACTTGGAAAATCACCTTGATATGGAGGGAGGTTACATGAAAGATACATGCGAGGTATACGATGAAAAGTTCCAGCACGAGGGTTTTCCTTTGTTCCCCTTTCTTGAAATATGCAACCTACCGGTCCTCTTCAAAACCGGCGATGTCATAAGAAGCAAAGCCCGACACCAAGGCGGTCTCTATTGCGTCGGAATAGGCCCTGTGCTGGAAGCTGGACGATGCGATTTTTCCGATGAATGTTACCTTTGCTACCCGCTTTCTTACCCTGTGAAAGTGCAGGATGACTTGGCAATGTCTCACGTTCACATAGACATTTGCGATGCAGACAGAGCGTCAACGGATACATTGACGAAGAAGCAGCGGAAGAATTTACGCCGTATCAGGGAGCTTGTAGCTTCAGATTATTACGAGTTAGCTCGTTACAGGGACAGCTAAAGTTTTCATGATTTTGCGACTTTATCATGATTAAGCATTATAATTATGCTTTATTCAAATTTTGGAGAGTGATAGAAAAATGTCATTATTCAGAATCCGTGAGACCGGTACAACATTCATGACCGAAGTTCTCGCTGGAATCACCACGTTCGTAACAATGTCCTACATCATCTTCGTCAACCCGAATATCCTCAGCAGCACGGGAATGGACTTCAACGCCCTCGTCGTCGTAACATGTCTTGCGTCGGCTCTGGGTACGTTCTTGATGGCGATACTTGCCGACTACCCGATAGCCCTTGCGCCGGGAATGGGGCTCAATGCGTTCTTCGCGTTCGGAGTCGTGTTGAACATGAAGATTAACGGTGCGCCCGTAACGTGGCAGATGGCACTCGCTGCGGTCTTCATTGAGGGAGCGATATTTGCGGTGCTTACGCTGACGTCGATCCGCGAGGCGATCATGAACTCAATCCCGAAGTCCCTAAAGATAGGCATAAGCGCAGGCATTGGGCTTTTCATTGCGTTCATAGGCCTACAGTCAGCCGGAATAGTCGTCAACAATGACGCAACACTTCTCGGACTTGGACAGCTCAGGAATAACGTTCCTATGATGCTCTCGATGCTCGGACTCTTCATCATGGCCGTTCTTACAGCGTGGAACGTAAAGGGCGCGCTCCTTCTCGGAATTATCATCGTAACCGGCATAGCGGCGGCACTGGGACTCGTTCAGGTTCCCGAAAATTTCGTGTCTGAGCCTCCCTCAATAATGCCTCTTGTTGGACAGCTTGACTTCTCGCTCATAAAAGAGCCGGAGTTCTGGATTGTTGTTTTCACGTTCTTCTTTGTTGACTTCTTCGACACTCTTGGAACTCTCGTAGGCGTCTGCAACAGGTCCGGGCTTCTCGACGAAAACGGTAATCTACCCCGCGCAAAAGGTGCATTAATGGCTGACGCAATCGCAACAATGGCGGGCGCTGCAATGGGAACGTCAACGGTAACGAGCTACGTCGAGTCATCATCAGGAGTTGCACAGGGCGGACGAACTGGCCTTACAGCAATAGTTACAGCCTTGCTCTTCGTCGGCGCAATATTCTTCACACCAGTCGTGGGAATCGTTCCTGCGTATGCTACTGCTCCCGCACTTATTATCGTGGGAATCTACATGATGATGAGCCTCAGAGATCTCAATTATGATGACTGGACGGAGCTTATACCTTCAATCGTGGGGTTCTTCATGATGCCTCTTGCCTACAGTATTGCAGTAGGTATTGAGTTCGCAATTGTCTTCTATGTTGCGATAAAGCTCCTCACAGGAAAGGTGAAGGATATATCATTCCTGATGGTCGCACTTTCAGTTCTCTTCATCGCTAAGGAATTACTCGCATAGCAACTAACACAGCATTCAAGGCCGTCCGTGAGATTTTGCGGGCGGTTTCTTTTTTTGCCGCAAACTTTTAAACTTTTATGCTTGACATAAATCATTTATGCTATATAATATCCATCGTCAAGCCGGCAATGACAGAAATCACAGAAAGGAGGAATCAGGCTCATGGCAGCCACAACGGAATTACTGAAAGTCAGCGCAAGCTTCAAACTGGACAACGGAACCGATGCACAGGGCAACCCAAAGACCGTCAGTGTATCACTCGGAAGTCTCAACAAGGCAAGTTTCGACGCAGACAGTGTACTTGCAATAGCGGGCGCACTTGGACCCTGCCTCAACAAGACAATCACCAGCATTGAGAAGACCGAGATCAGCAGCATCTCAGCAGCGTAGTAACACACGTAAAGAGCCGTTAAGGAGGTGATAGGAATGGCGGCAGGAACGAAGTTAGTCTTGGGATTCGAGACGAGTAATGGCAGCACAACGACATTTTCCTTCAGTTACGCGAAACCCGCTGCAACGCTTGCAAACGTAAAAGCACTCATGAGCGCGATAACGACAAACGGGTCAATCTTCACAAAAGTGCCCGTAACAGCAAAGAGCGCAAAGATGGTAACTACCACCGAGAACGAATACGACCTCAGCGAGTAGAAGGAAGGAACAAATTGCAACATCCCTCAGGTTGATACGCCTGAGGGTTTTTTCACGAGAAAAGCGTTCTAACCCAGCTACGTAAAAAGTGTAATATTGTGTTACTTCCACTTTTTTGATTGTCCCTCGTTGCATGCCTGATTTCGTAAGTCCATATCTCTACATTAAGGAACGTGTAACATGAAAAGAGAAAAAGCGGCTTTTTATGAATCCCTCACAAACTTATCTGGATTGTCCTTCCCATGCTCATTTCTGCAAGTCCATGTCCTTAATTTCCCGTGCGTCATACGGAGTCTGCTGGTAGACAAAATAATTCAGCCAGTTCGAGTAAAGCAGGTTCGCGCTCGAACGCCACGTACATACAGGAGCCTGAGTGTCATCGTCATTCGGGAAGTAGTTATAAGGTACATGAATTACAAGCCCTGCCCTCTTGTCCCGCCAATATTCCTGAGCCAATGTGTCAGGGTCATACTCAGAGTGCCCCGTGATGAAGAGCTGCCTTCCACCGTTCGTCGAAATCGCATAAACACCGGCCTCGTAGCTCTCAGAAAGAATCTTAAGGGCCGGAATCTTCTTCACGTCAGCACGCATTATCGTTGTGTGCCTCGAATGCGGAACCATAAAAGTATCATCAGACCCACGAAACAATATCGATCCCTTATGCGTTACCCTGTGCCGGAATACCCCGAATAATTTTCGCGGAAGATGTATCTTCGGAATCCCATAGTGATAGTAAAGCCCCGCCTGCGCTCCCCAGCATATATGGAACGTGCTGTGAACATGAGACTTGCTCCACTCCATAATATCGCAGAGTTCCGGCCAATAATCTACAGCCTCAAACGGTAGATGCTCAACTGGCGCGCCGGTGATAATCATTCCGTCAAAATATTCGTCCCTGTAGCTGTCGAAATTCCTGTAGAACGCAAGCATATGCTCTCTAGGGGTATTCTTATGCTCCCGCCCGCTCATGGCCATGAGGTCAATCTCAACCTGAAGCGGAGTGTTACCGAGAAGACGCGCAAGCTGTGTCTCCGTAACAATCTTCGTAGGCATAAGGTTAAGTATAAGAATCCTCAGAGGCCGTATATCCTGAGTCATAGCACGCCTCTGAGTCATAACGAAAATATTTTCCCGTTCCAGTATTCCGGCCGCTGGAAGGTCAACGGGGATAGTTATTGGCATGGCCGGCTTAGTCTTCGGCTCTCACCGTGAACATGCTTACGAAGACTTTATGCGTCTCTCTCGGAAGTATCCTGTAACCGCGCTTCTCCTTCGTCATCCATAGCGAGTAATCCTTGTAGAACGATGCCGCAAGAGCAAGCAGCGATTTCTTCCTGTTTTCCTTAATCTGCTGCTCGTAAGGAGTTTTGAGCTTCCTGTCCTCGTCCGAATCCCACCTGAATGTCCCGAGAGCATAACTTACAGACTTGTCATTTCCGCCGACTGGGAACGCAGGGATTATAATCGTGTGGTCTGACCAGTCGTAAGTCCCCAAGCCCTGACCAGGAACGAAAATTACACGCGGTATACCGTACATTCTTACCCTTGGAACATTGAACATCTCTACGTCCATACATGTAAACTCGCGGACTATCTCGAAATCCTTGGCATAATCAATGGGAGTTGAGCCTGGCTGTGCGAGAAGGGACATATCACAGCGGGCATTCTTTGCCGGGACGGTGAGGTACTCGCGCTTCTTGACGATCATGTTTCGGAACTCTCCGCGCTTCATCTGGTCGGTCATCTGGGCGCAGGCGTCGGTGATTTTCTTTGTTCGACGTGCAATTTTGACCTCGTCAATCTGCGAGTAAAGTATCTCTTTGGCGATGATCTTCGTCTTTTCGTGGAGTGCTGTGAATTTCTCGACCTGCGGAATCGGGAGTGGGTTAGCCTCGTTCTTCTGCGCTGATGATACGAATAGCTGTATTCCCTTCTCAGCATCATTGTATGCTTTCCTCTGCTGTGCGAGCTTCTGACGTGTAGCCTCATCACCCTCGCGGTATTCAGGCACTCGCATGTTTACCTTCGTCGCCGAAATCAGGAACTCATCGAGAGTCTGAAGGGACTGCGTGATATTCAGGTTCGTGGTGTATTTTTCGGATAATGCCTTGACGAACTCGTCGCGCTCACCCTGCGCCGTGAAGAGAGACTCATTGAGAGTGTTAATCCTGTCATTGAGGGACATTCCGATTGTCGGGACTGGAGCGGGGTTTCCTGTAACGGCAGCCCAGCATTCGGCAATATAGTCTGAGAATGTCATGACTGGGAAAATGTCTCCCGCGCACTTTGATGCGAGCCACGCTCTTGGGTCAAACTTCGGGCTTAGGTTGATTACTCCGGGGAGGCAACCTAAGTCGATGAATAGCCTTTCTTCCGGGTCGAAAGTGAGAGCTTCGGGCATTGCTTTTGTCTGAGCGTCAACGAGGGCGAAAAGTATATCCCAGTAAGACGATGACATTGACGACCAGAGTTTCTGAGCCTGAGACTTGCTATCTGTAGTGTTCTCAGCGATTAGAGATGCGTATTTCTGTGCTGATGCTGCGAGTTTTGATGCTGCGTCCTGAACTTCGGGGACGTTCTGCCAACGTTTGAATGACATTGTGATTTATTCCTCCTTATAAATTTCACTCATAGTGCGTCCACATTCTTACAATTCTTATGACTCCTTCATAGGGAGTTCCGTCAGGTGACAAGAGATTTTCCGCGTTATCGTATACTTCATATACAAGCCTGTGCTGGGTGTTAATTCGTCTTGAAAAGCAGCCCTGAAGATCCCATGTCAATTTCTCGTATTCCGGAGGGTACTGTAACGGGTTGACACGGATTACATTCAACAGAGACTTTGCTTTGCGTTCAAGACCTGCCCTCTTCAGCAGTATCATATCTTTTTCCGCCTGTTTGCTGAACCTTATGAGATACATTTACCACTCCTCGTCAGGATCATATATCCTGCATTCCGATAACGGCTCCATCCTTGCGTCCTTAATGCTTTCGACCATTCCCGGAATCGAGTACAGGTATAACGTCTCCTGCATTGAGTTCCAATCTTCTTCAGAGACGAGAACGGCATTTTTCCCGTCATCATTCACAATTATTACGGGTACGCTGCTGTCATTCACGTTTGATATTAGCTGACCAAGATTTTCCTTCGCTCTGTTTAATGTTGTTGCAGTCATGTAATCTGCCTGCTACGTAAAAAGTGTAATATTGTGTGTGTTACTTCCACTTTTTCGATTGTTCTTCGTTCAACCTGTCCCTTTTCGCAAATGCTACTCGGGCTTGTTCGACAGTCCGGAGGCTTAAATTCCCGTCTAGCCAGCGGTACGGTATTTCTTACATCTTCTCAAATTTAATGCGGCGTTATAATCCCGGTCTATCACTAATCCGCATTCTGTACACTCATATA
>CALGGR010000221.1 GCA_937915755.1 uncultured Fretibacterium sp.
ATCGTCCAGAGGCCTAGGACACAGCCCTTTCAAGGCTGCGACGCGGGTTCGAATCTCGCTGGGACCGCTTCAGTTTTGTCAATAAGAACTAAGCAAGAACACAAAAACCCTTTATCATAACCCGCAAGAAGACTCCAACCTCTTTAGGTGGGAGATGAATTGTGCAAGTTAAGTTATGTGTGATATAATTCCTTTTGTTGAATAACAGGAATAAGTGAATTCCGACAACAAATTGTAGTTTGAATATAAATTCGGTACCTACGGTGCGTCCCTTCGGGGCTATCGTAGAACGAAGTACGCTAGGAAACCTTGGCTTCGAGCCATAAACGCCTATGGAGAGGACGTAAGACACGCTGATAAACATCAGAGCGCAGACCTCGATGAAGTAGGGAGCCGCCAAATCCGTGAGGGGCGGTAGTTCACAACTCCACAGCAATAAATAAAGCCGTATGCTATTTCGTAGGCTAAAAACATACGGCACAATCGGTCAAACGGGGCGTATTGACCGCTCAGTTACTCTTAAACAGCAAATTCATCAATCCCAGCACCTCATGTCCCCAATCATTCGCAGTCTTCCCTAAATCCTCCGGCGTTGGCTCATCAGTCTCACGAAGCTTCATAACCTCGCAGAGTATCGAGTTCACTTCTGGATTTTCACCAAACTCAGGCATAAAGCTCACAGCATGGAGAATCAGCCCCTTTATGCTCTTACGTTCGTCCTCCGAAAGCCATGAACACAGGAAATTCCCGTAGTAATCCGGCCCGTATTGTGTCGGCAAATTCAGCGGTTTCTGTGCCTCAAGCCTAAGGTTGTCATCGTCCGTAAGCGTGAAATACTCGTTCATCCTCCGGCGCAATGGCTCGAATACCCTGTCCTCGTCAGCAGCAATCGAAGCGCACGTAAACTCAAGTATGAATGACGCTACTCTGTATGCCTGCGAAAGCTGAGTGCCAGGCGCAAGCTCCGTGAATAGTACCTTGTCGCTCCAGTTATATTCACGCCCCGAAATCCCCAAGTCCGGCAATATCTGCCAGCCCTCAACCTGTGCAGTGTCTACGATGGCTTTACGTTCCTTACCAGTCAGTTTTACATCCGGTGTTATGCTGAACTTCATCAGCTTCCCTAAATCCCCTAACGTCGCAATCAACGGCAATTCGCTTCCCTCTGGACGCAGCGTGTTGATGAAACCCTCAAAGTCCGGGCGGTCTTCTATGTTTGAGAGGTCGGGGATTCTTTCGGAGGGCTTGTTGGCCTCGAGAAATACTTCCCATGAATCAACGAGAGACTTGAAGATTGAAAGGTCCGCAAAGAAATCTGGAATCTCTACGGATTCATTGTCCTTCTTGTTGAGAGTTACTGATGGATTCGTTGGCTTGTAGGAAAGTTTCAGAGTGTTCTGGGGCTTCAGGAGGATCAGTCCGCCCTTGCAGAGTTCCTTGTAGATCGGCGTGAATTTCTGCAGAGCTTCGTCCGAATGACGAACTTGCGGCTGTCCTTCTCTATGGAGCTTCGCACATGTCCTAATAACCGTGAACGCTACGACCGACGGCAACGGAAGCATTGAGTTTGCGTAGGAGTTCAGGAGAATGTCGAGCAATCCTTCAGGAACAGCGTCCATCTTCTTGCAGAGTGCCAATAAATCTTCATCGGGCAGCCACACTTTTATCGCAAGCCACGTTATGAACCTCACCAGATTATCCTTCAGCGCGTCCCACCGAAGTAATGGGAGAAGGCGGAATGCCTCGTTTATGCACATTCCCAAGTCAAGCTTGTCGATGATCGTTCGCCTTTCAATGCCGTAGAGCCATATCGCAGGATAGCACATGTGTAACGGCGGCTGTATCCTTCCCCCTGCAAGCCATGTCAGATATATTCCGCGCTGTAACGGTGTCATTGCAACGTATGACTCCGCGCCATCAGCGGGAAGAGGCTCGTCCTTCTGCGGGAACGCTACGGGGAGTGTAACATCTATACATGAAGGGTCTGGGGTTGCCGGCTCACCGTTCGACCAGTAAGCCACAGGGCCGGGTACTACAATATTGTCGAGCTGAACATTCCCTGCCCGTCCGCACCATCGGAGGAGGTTCGATTTTGCCTGAGCCTGCTTCTTGGGTTCGGAGGAAAGGCCATAGGGTGAGTCTTCGCCCGCCGGGGCATGTGAGGAATACGTTGCTCCGGCAGCTCTTGCAGGGTCGGTTACGGGTTTCGCTGAAAGCACAAAGCCTGCCTCGTCGTCGTCCTCCATGATTTCAACGTCTGGGAGGTCAAGAGATTCGGGATTTTCAGGGGTAGGAGTCGGAGTTTCGGGGTCTTCTTGGGACTGCGATGCGTTACGAGATTGCTGGCGTAAGAATGCGCCTACTGCCATTGCCACGAATAAGCCTATTACGAGGTAAATCATTATAATTCCTGCCTTCTATGAGAATATATAGCGCATACGGACAACCTTCACAGCTTCGTCAACATCTTTCTCCGTTAAACCATAACGTTCAGCCCAGTCTTTTGCTTCATCAAGCATAATCCTGAAACGCTCAACCAATGTATCATCGTTCCGAATCATCACAGCTTCAGCCATGTCTGCTACCTCCTACAATATTTCCATCTGGAACTTCTCGAGCATAAACGCCGGATTGTATGACATCTTTGCCTCTCTAAGTCCAGTTTCGCCCATATCCTCCTCGCGGTTTACCCACGTGTACCCTTCAGCATTCTCCTTCAGGAACATGTAGTTGATGGCCTGATAGCTTCCTGCGTATTCAGGGACTGCCTTCTCGAAGCGGACATCAAGATTATCGGCATCAAGTTCCTCCGCAATCGTGTAGGCAACGATCTTGTCGTCAACTTTCAGCATTCCTCCCTTGAACTTGAAATCACCCCAGTGTTCCAATGCGTTCTGAATTGCCATGTCCTCGTCGTTAAGAGACGCTGCTTCGTCGGGTGTCATCGTCTGCATTCGGTGTTCTCGCCATCTCTCCTGAAACTCCATTATCTCCGCAAAATCTTTCGGCGTTATCAGGTAATAATCCCACTCGTAGCCGTCAAGGAATGCCCTTACTCTGTTGCGTTTGTGAGCGTATGCCTTCCCCTTCAGGGCTATCATGTCCTTCACAGCGTAGACGTATTCGTGCTGATCTCTGTCCTCCGTGAATCTTAGATTTTCACGGCCTGAGAGAATTTCCTTGACCTTAGCCGGAACATCGTAGATTATATCGCCTGAACTGAAGTTCGAGAGTTCTGCGTCCCAGTCTGTAACAGCGTCCCAGTTTCCGCATGGCCCGAACATTCCCGGCAATGGCCCTCCTGATTTCAGCCAGCATATTTCTCCGTCAGTCTCAGAAATCTCGATTGGATAGGCGTGCTGCCATGCCCATAATCCGAAGAACGAATACTCGGCATAATGTACCGGTGATGCGTCGTAGTATCTCGTGTAAATGTCTTTGTCCTGCCATGTTAGTTTCCTGAAATTCATGTGTATGATTATTCCTTTCTGTACACAAAAAAAGCGGCTCTCATATTCAAGGGAACCGCCGTTATGCTTTGTTGCCTGGTTATGTCCTACTTGTTGATTGGTGCGTCGACAACGCTGTCTTTGAGGTCCTTGCCCGGTCGGAATACGGGGACTTTCTTCGCCGGGATCATTACTACCTTCGACGGATCCTGCGGGTTGCGGCCCTCTCTTGCGGCCCTCTCTCGGACTTCAAACACTCCAAACCCTACGAATGTGCATTTGTCGCCTTTCGTCAGCGCGCCCTGAATCTCGGCGAACACCTCATCCACTACGGGAGCGACATCTTTCTTTCGCATTCCGAGCTTGGTTGTGATTGAGTCAATAAGTTCTGCTTTCGTCATGATTTACACCTCCTATTGAAAACTTTTCTGCATTTTAACAGCTTTTGCAAATTATGCAATATCTGAGGAGGCCATTTTACAGGATTTGTTGTAGAATTATCGTAGCGAAAATTATATCTTTGTATAGGGTGTGATTCCGATGAATTATGTAAACTCAGTTACCATCTCAGGTCTCATTCATCACCTGAGCAAAAAGAAAAACAGCAGCTATTTCCCTTTCTCGATACGCCACGAAAATTCCTGGACTGACGGATCAACTCGAAAAGATTTTCTCAACGCGCGAGCTTTCCGTGATGACCTCAGAGAATTTCTAGCCGGCCTCGATGAGAATACCCCCGTAATCGTCAAAGGCATCCTCCGTTCCTCAAAAGGAAGCGGCGAATTGTTCCTCGATGTTACGGAGGCAAAAACTCTCCCCGAGCTTGGAGAAGTCGTCAACAGCGTGGAGCTTTCGGGGGCATTCCACGTCATCAAGGCTCAGAATGAGGGCGTTACCGGCATCGGGAAGTATACCCGCTTCGCCGTAAAGCAGGAAGACCCGGTGAACGGCAAAGACTTCATCGTCGTCCGTGTATATGATGAAGCCATGAGGAATTTCCTCGCAGGGAAAAATGACAATGACCCCGTAAACGTTCATGGCTCTCTCAGGTCTTCAAGGGGGAGCGGTGTTAATTATGTAATGTGCGGAAAATTAGAATAGTGAGATGAGATTATGGACATTCAGCGGCTTGAAGATAACATTCGCGGAAAGCTCAACAACTTTCCAGCAAAGACGAGAAGAGTAGCGGAGTACATTCTGGGTAATGCGCCAGAACTTGCATTCCATTCAATCACAGAGACTGCCGAGAAATTAGCCGTCTCCCGCGCCCAGTTGGTCAGAGTTGCTCGAATGCTCGGCTTCGATGGCTATGCTGACCTCAAGAACAGTCTCCAGAAAAGGCTCCTTAACCAAGTCATTCCGTCAGCAAGCGACAATGTACCCGACGACACTTCTGACATTGCCCTGAGATTATGCCGTCTCGAAAAATCTAACCTGGACGAGACTTACAGAAACTTCTCCGATAACGCTGAGAACGTCCGGAAATTCTGTTCGTCTGCATTAAGCTCTGACGCAATCTACTGCATGGGGTGGGGTATATCTTCCCTTCCCGCTGAATGGCTATACACCAGGTTCGCCGAGCTTGGCCTCAAAAGCGTCCTGATGCGGAGAGGCTCTCTTTCACTCCTTGAGCAAGCACGCGGCATCGGTGAGAATGACATGCTCATAGTCTGTGAACTTCCCAGCTATGTAATCGAGGTTACTGAGGCAGCGTCGCAGATTTCTGAGAGGGGTACTACCGTTGCTGCTATTACTGACAGCGGAGCAGCACCTGTGTGCCAGTATTCTGACATTCAGTTCTATGTAAGTGATGATTCACCGCTTTTCGGGAGCAGCCTTATAGGGTCGATGTTTACGGTGCATGTGCTGACATCAATACTTGCGAAAGAGATGGGCAATGAGGGCAAGCGTGCTTTGGAGGAGCAGAGGGACGGCCTCAACGATGAGCGCGTGTATTACCCGTCGTTCGGCTTGAGATACTAAGAAACTCACAAGCTCACAAAAAACCCCCCAGCCTTTGAGACCAGGGGGGAATATTTTTACTCGTCGAAAATGTCCTTGCTCTCCAGAATTGCATCGAGGGTTGGAACTTTCTCCGTTGACTGTAACTGACTGCGCTGGGTTTGCTGCTGCATAAGTTTCTGCCTGCGGCTCTCAGCACGATTGTAGACTATGCTCCTGAACGATTCGGCCCCAGTTCCTGCTGGAATTAAGTGGCCGATTATGACGTTCTCCTTCAAGCCGCTCAGGCCATCAATCTCACCTTTCACAGCCGCTCCTGCTAATACCTGCGCTGTCTGCTGGAATGATGCAGCGCTCAGGAAGCTGTCTGTCGCAAGTGCAGCCTTCGTTATTCCGTGAATGAACGGCCTGCATTCCGGGAACTCCCGCATTCTCTGGACGAACGTGTACTCCCGGATTAAGTGCACGATTTCAGGCCTTGAGTTCGCGGCTCTCACCCATAGTTCGACAGGATCCATCGAGGCTATTTGCGCTATCGTCTCAGCCTTGATGTCAATTCCGCCCTCAAGATGGAATTTCCCATCATCTTCAGGCTCAGTGTTATTCTCATCGTCAGAAACTACGTCAGCTTCTTGCGGGACTTCTTCGTTCTCGTCAGCTTTGAAAACGCCGTTTACATAGATCTTGTTACGGAGTTTTGCCGCCAGCATTTTTCGGAGCACGTCAATCCTTCTTATCGTCAGAACAGCTTCTCCGTCGTCAAAATCTATCTGCTCAATATCGCCGTTAGCGAGCGCGTTGATCATGGCCTCGTCGACAGTCTTGCCCGAAGATTCTCCGTTCTCAAAAACGCCCTTGCCCATCATGTTCATAGCAATCAGTGCCGAGCGAATACCGTCAACCACATCTATGTATTCGACCGCGTTCCAGACGTATATGTCGCGGATACCAGCCTGCGCGATTTTTGGCGCGTTCTCTGGCGTTATCAGCGTGTTGTTGGGGACAACGACCTTTTTCCCTTCTTTCTTAGGGATTGAGATTTCCGAAGCAAGCCACTTCTTGTCCACAAGCGCGTCTAAGTTCTCACGATGCCTTATCCTCAATGTTACGGGGCCGTCTGCCGTTATCCTCTTCAGATCATCGCGGCTGAGGTTGATGTTCTTACGGATTTTCGCATTGTTCAGCTTTAACTCGTTCAGTAAGCGCGCTGAGAGCATACGTTTACGGAAGGCGCTCTTCCCGATTATTACGTCGACTTCCGAGCTTCCGTGCATCACCGTGAACATCTTTACTGTTACGCCGGGTGTCAGGATTCTACGGATTACCTCCTCTGTCAAAGGCTGGCCTATGTACGGGTCAATCTCAGCGTCGGGCCTGTCCGTCGAAACAAGAACATCGCCGGCAAAATTCTCCACCGCATCATTGACACGCTTCTCATTGTCGGTGGTGATTTCCTGCTCAATTTTGGCTACTTCGTCCTCCCAGATCATATCGCCCGCAACGTATGAAGTATCGCCTTCCTCGATTACGCGGACTTTGTTGAGAGGCGCAACCTTGCGCAGTATTACCTCGATGTGCTTGTTGTTTATGCTCACGCCCTGTGAATGGTAGACGTACTGTATCTCGTCAACGAGCATTTTCTGGACAGCTGTGATGCCTTCGACCTCGAGCAGCTGCTGAGGGTCAATGCTCCCTTCGGTTAGAGGGGTAAGTTTCTGAACTTCCATACCTTCCTCGATACCCTCTTTGATGTCCTGACCGGAAGGGATTGCGTGGGTTACGGTATTTCCGTCCTCGTCCTCGATTATTACCTTGCGTTTCCCCTCAGTGATAACCTCCTTAACACGGCCGTCAACTCCCGCGAGTATGCAGACTTTTCGCGGCCTTCTAACTTCGAATAGCTGCTCGATTCTCGGAAGACCCTGAGTGATGTCTTCTGCGGAACGAACCCCGCCAGTGTGGAACGTTCTCATTGTGAGCTGAGTTCCGGGTTCACCAATTGACTGTGCGGCTACGACACCGACAGCTTCACCGATTGGGACGAGCTTACGCGATGAGAGGTCATGGCCGTAGCATTTCTGGCAGACACCCTTCTTGAGAGTGCAGGCGAGGGGGCTGCGTACCCAGACTTCCTCGAAACCTGCGGCTTCAATCTTTCGGGCTAAGGCTTCGGTGATTATGTCGCCGGATTTAACGATTACTTCACCGTCAGCTTCAATGTCATGAAGCGATGTACGTCCGGCAATTCTCTCAGCTATGCCAATCATGACTTTGCCTTCGCTGATCAGGGGTCTAATGCAGATGCCCTTGTCAGTTCCGCAGTCATGCTCGGTTATGATGAGGTCCTGAGAAACATCAACGAGCCTTCGTGTCAAGTAGCCAGACTTTGCTGTTCTAAGCGCGGTGTCAGCGAGTCCCTTCCTTGCGCCGTGAGTCGATATGAAATACTCGAGCATGTTCATGCCCTCACGGAAGTTTGCAGTTATTGGGTAGTCGATGGTCTTTCCTGTGGGGTCGGCCATGAGTCCGCGAATGCCCGCCATCTGTCCGAGCTGTCCCTTTGAACCTCGCGCTCCGCTGTCTACCATCATTCGGACCGGGTTGTCTTCTGACATATGAGCCTGGATGCTGTCGGCAATGTTCTTCGTTGCTTCAGCCCAGAGCTTGCTCTTCTGGTCAAGATACTCGTCATAAGTGAGAAGTCCCATCTCGTAATTCTCTTTAGCCACGTCATCTTCGGCCTGAGTTACGCTGGTGATTTTGGCTTTCTCATCGGGGATTCTTACGGCCTGAACTCCGAAACTGATCCCGCTTCTTGCAGCCCAGTGATAGCCGAGCGACTTTATGTCGTCAAGAAGCGCAACAACGCCTGGTCTGTCAACTTTGTCATAGGCATCATCGAGGAGCCTTCCGATTCTCTTTTTGCCGAACTGTTCATTGACGAATCTCAGAGGCTCAGGGATTTTCGTGTTGAACATTACTCGGCCGGGGCTGGTCTCAAAGAAAACGGCATGAGGCTCGCCCTTAACTTCCGCGAAACTGCCAACAACAACTGCCCCGTCACCATCAACATACTTTCTCCGCCCGACTGGATGCCCCCATAATTCGGGGTTCTCTTTGAGCCATATCCTGGCGTTCACGTGGACAGTGCCATGCGATATTGCCGAAAGTACGTCTTCCATGTCCGTGAAATGCATACCATCGCCCTTGAGACCTTCACGCATGTCGGTGAGGTAGTATACGCCGAGAACGATGTCCTGCGTCGGGGTAACGACTGGCCTTCCGCTTGCCGGTGAGAGTAAGTTGTTTGCCGAGAGCATGAGCAGTCTAGCTTCAGCCTGAGCTTCAATGCTCAATGGGACGTGAACAGCCATCTGGTCGCCGTCAAAGTCAGCGTTGAAAGCCGTGCAGACCATAGGGTGAAGACGAATAGCCTTGCCCTCCATTAAAACTGGCTCGAATGCCTGAATGCCCAAACGGTGGAGCGTAGGAGCACGGTTTAGCATTACCGGGTGATCTTTGATGATGTTCTCGAGGATTTCCCAGATTTCGCCGCCTCCCTTCTCGATGCGCCGCTTTGCGTTCTTGACGTTCGGTGACAGCCCGGTTTCAACGAGCCTGCGGATCACAAATGGCTTGAAAAGTTCCAACGCCATCTGCTTCGGCAATCCGCACTGGTAAATCTTAAGCTCCGGCCCAATCACTATGACCGAGCGTCCTGAATAGTCGACACGTTTTCCGAGCAAGTTCTGACGGAAACGCCCCTTCTTTCCCCGCAGCAAGTCCGTCAAGCTCTTCAACGGCCTGTTGCCCGCACCAAGCACAGCCTTGCCGACACGCCCATTGTCGATTAGAGCGTCAACGCATTCCTGCAACATTCGCTTCTCATTTCGCACTATTATCTCAGGTGCGTTGAGTGCCTGTAACTTCTTGAGCCTGTTGTTGCGGTTTATGACACGACGGTAAAGGTCGTTGAGATCGCTTGTTGCAAACCTTCCTCCGTCAAGCTGTACCAACGGCCTCAGATCCGGCGGAATTACCGGAAGCACCGTCAGTATCATCGACTGCGGCTTGGAATTGTTGCTCTTCCTGAAATCCTCCGTAACCTGAAGACGCTTTATGAGCTTCCGCTTCTTCTGCCCTGTACTGTCAGCAATCTGCTCTCTTAGAGAATCGGCAAGAAAGTCAAGGTCAAGCCTGTTGATAAGCGCCAATACTCCATCAGCACCTATTCCGGCGTCGAACCTGTCATCGTAGGCCTTGCACAACTTCTGCTGGTGCTCGAAAATCACATCTCCCTGCTCAAACGGTGAACTTCCCGGAAGAATCACCAAGTGGCAAGGGTCATCAACTACCACGCTGCACTGCTTTTCCTCTTTTTCCTTCTCTTTCTCCTTCTCAGTCTTATCAGAATTGTCCGGGAAAAGGTAAGGATAAAGCTTCTTGGCCTTCTCAAATTCGCTCTCTGATAGTACTTTGCCTTTTGAGAGTTCCTGACCGTCAACCATTCTTTTCATTGCTGACGTTACGATGAATGCGTCACTATTTCCTGATTTGGCGCGCTCTGCACTTTCTGGGGCTTTCGAGGCCGGAACAATCGCGCCGGCTTCGAGGCCAAGTTCCTCCGATGGCTCAGTGAGGACGAAAGCAGGCTCAACGCTTATGCTGTCATCGCCAAACTCAGTCTTGTACTTCGACACCATATTCGATGAAATCACATCACCGACATTAACGGGGATACTCAGCATCTCCTCGATGACATATGCTTTCTCGCACCTGAACTCCGGGTCATAGTGAGCGTGAATCTTCATTTCTGTCGACGAAATCACTGCCCCGACTGATACGAGGTCCGGCCTTGACGTTGCCGTAACCTTGAATGCCTTTTCCGGCTTCTTAAGGGGGGCGAAGTATATGACCCTTTCGAGATCCTTCGCGCTCGTCCCAAGAAGCAGGCTGAGGCGGCTGGGTATTCCGCGGAGATACCATATGTGGACGACGGGTACAGCGAGGTCGATGTGCCCCATACGCTCGCGCCTTACCCTGTTGTCAGTAACCTCAACTCCGCAATGTTCGCACACTATCCCCTTGAACTTAGGACCTGAACGCTTGTACTTCCCGCACTTGCATTCGTAGCTCCTCGTGGGCCCGAATATCCTCTCGCAGAATAGTCCGTCAGTTTCCGGCCTCAATGTTCGGTAATTTATCGTCTCAGGCTTCAGAACTTCTCCGCGCGATATTGCGTGAATCCTTTCCGGTGTCGCTAACTTTATACGTACCCCTGTTATCTCTTTTCTTCTTGCCAACTCTAAATCTCCCCCTCTCCTGCGTCAAAAATATCCGTCTCCTCACTCATCTTCTCCAAATCCTCAGCAGTGGGCTCAGCGCTCTCGAATATATCCTCAATCTCCGTGAACCCTTCACCATCATTATCAACCGGAACATTAAGAATATCGTCAGTAACCTCGTTCAGAAGCTGAGCTCTCGGTTTGGATTTCTTCTGCTTTTTTGCTGAGAAACTGTCCTGAGAACGATTAACGAAGATCGGTCTGTCATCGTCCTCCATAGGAATATCGCCGCAAGAGCCGTCATCGAACCTGACTTCAACATCAAGTCCCAAACCCTGAAGTTCCTTCACAAGAACCCTGAAGCTCTCCGGAACTCCCGGCTTAACGAGGCTCTGACCCTTTACGATGCGCTCATAAGTCTTGTCGCGTCCCCTGATGTCGTCTGATTTAACCGTGAGAATTTCCTGAAGGACGTTAGCCGCACCGTAGCCTTCCAAAGCCCAGACTTCCATTTCGCCGAATCTCTGTCCGCCGAACTGAGCTTTTCCGCCGAGAGGCTGCTGGGTGATGAGGCTGTAGGGTCCTGTTGAACGCGCGTGAATCTTGTCGTCTACAAGGTGATTGAGCTTCAGCATGTACATGCAGCCGATTGTAACTTTCTTGTCCATCGGCCTTCCAGTTCTACCGTCACGGACAGTGATCATTCCGTCTTCAGTGAGGTCCGGATATTTGGTTTTTGCAATCTTCCTCATTTCGGCAAAAATTTCGCTTTCATTCGCGCCTTCAAAGACTGGAGTTGAGACATACCAGCCATTATTGATAGCGACGAAGCCCATGATTGTCTCGAGAACCTGACCGAGATTCATACGGCTGGGAACTCCGAGAGGATTAAGGACGACATCAACAGGAGTACCGTCGGGCAAATAGGGCATATCCTCAACGGGAAGAATCCTGCTTACGACGCCTTTGTTTCCATGACGTCCGGCCATTTTGTCGCCGACAGTGATCTTTCTTCTCTGAGCGACATAGACTTTGACGGAACGCATGACGCCAGAACCGAGAGCTTCGGGGCTGTTTCTTCTGTCCATCTGCTTGACTGCGACGACTTTCCCCCACGAACCGTTAGGAAGCTTGAGTGAATTATCGCGGACTTCCCTTGCTTTCTCGCCGAATATAGCTCTCAATAGTTTCTCCTCAGGTGTCTGGTCAGATTCGCCTTTAGGAGTAACTTTTCCGACTAGAATATCGCCAGCCGTAACTTCCGCGCCAATCCTGATAATCCCGTCATCATCGAGATTCCTCAGCATATCCTCGCCGACGTTGGGAATGTCTCTGGTAATTTCTTCTGCGCCGAGCTTAGTTTCCCTTGCTTCGATCTCGTACTCTTCAATGTGAATGGAAGAGAACTTGTCTTCCTTGACGAGATTTTCACTGAGCAATATAGCGTCCTCAAAGTTGTAACCTTCCCATGGAACGAAAGCTACGAGGACGTTATGGCCCAGCGATAATTCTCCGTTGTCAATGGCTTGGCCGTCAGCGATGATGTCTCCTTTGCGGACCTTCTCACCCTTGTGAACGAGGGGTTTCTGGTGCGTCGAGGTTGACTGGTTTGAACGGCGGAACTTGATCATTTCATAGGAACGTTCGCGGCCCTTGTCGTTCTTAATCTTTATGACATCAGCATCGACGTAAGTAACAGTGCCGTCATCTTTTGAGACGATGCAAGACCCCGAATCCAATGCAATCCTGTGCTCAATGCCAGTTCCAACTCTGGGAGCCTCAGGGATCAAGAGTGGTACAGCCTGCCTCTGCATGTTCGAGCCCATCAAAGCCCTGTTAGCGTCATCATGCTCAAGGAACGGGATTAGAGCAGTCGACGGCGATACAATCTGACGCGGTGAAACGTCGACGTAATTGACCATTTCGGGCGGAACTGTAACGATTTCGTCAGCGTGCCTTGTTGGACAATCGCCGGCCAAAGTTATGCCGTCATCCTCAAGCTTAGTGCTGGCCATAGCGACATAATTCTTGTCTTCTTCGTCAGCTGAGAGAAGCGCAATCTTGTCGGTTAATTTGCCGTTCTCAACCTTTCTTCTCGGAGTAACAAGGAAGCCATGAGGATTTATGCTTGCGTAAGTAGTGAGCGATGAAACCAGGCCGATGTTCGGGCCTTCAGGTGTTTCAATGGGGCAGACCCTTCCATAGTGGGTGTAATGAACGTCTCTGGCCTCGAATCCTGCTCTTTCACGGCTGAGACCGCCCGGGCCTAAAGCAGAGAGCCTGCGCCTGTGAGTAACTTCAGCGAGAGGATTAGTCTGATCCATGAACTGGGAGAGCTGCCCTGAACCGAAGAACTCCCTGAGACACGCAGCAATAGGCCTTACGTTAATGAGTTCGCGTCCTGTAACCTCGTCGAGATTAGGGATAGTAGTCATTCTCTCCCTGACGATGCGCTCCATTCTCAGCAATCCAATTCTTACCTGGTTCTGCAAAAGCTCCCCGATGGAACGAACTCTTCTGTTACCGAGATGGTCAATGTCATCGCTAACTTTGTCCTCAGCTTTCATGGCGAACATTTCCTTGACGATTGCGATGATGTCATCAAGGCTGAGTAATCTGTCATCCTCAGGAATGTCCATCTCAAGGCGGCGATTCAGCTTGTAGCGTCCGACGCGTCCCAAGGTATAACGTCTTTGGTCTTGAAGGAGGCTTCTGAAGTAATCGCGGGCATTCTCGATCCTTCCAAGCTCATTAGGTTTAAGACGCTTGAAGATGTCTTTAATAGCTTCATCCGGGCTGTCAGTATCTTCTTTGTCGATAGTGCGGGCTAGCGAAGGCTCCATATCATAGACGAGAACGCCAGCACCGTCAGAAGGATCAGTGCTGTAGAGTTTAGCAATCATTTCCTCCGTGTCGATGAGAGTGCCTTTTGGTACGACAACATCGCCGTTGTTGCTTGTAACGTCCTCGGCGGTCATGTAACCTTTGAGGTCAACGTTGAACTCCTTGAAGATTGTCTGAATGCCTAAAAGCTCAAGGATATGCTCATTGTTCCTGGCTCCCATAGCTTTTAACAGGAGGGTGACGGGAAGTTTCTTCCTATTATCTATGTTGACTGTGATAAATTCTTTGTCCGACTCAGGCATGGCGAAGTCAAGCCAAGCGCCGCGCTCTGGTATCAATTTGGCGGAACATCCTTCAGAATTGTGAGTGAAGTATATTCCTGCAGAACGAGCGAGCTGGTTGATGACGACCCTTTCAGTGCCATTGATGATGAATGTACCTCTGTCGGTCATGACTGGGAAGTCGCCAAGAAAAATCTCTCTGGCGTCTTTCCTGACCTGAGTTCTTGTGTTAGTGAGACGGATGACGGCTTTGATGGGCCTGGCCCAAGTCATATCTTTCTGCCTGGCTTCTTCTTCCGAGATTTTAGGTTTCTCGATGGAATAGCTGACAAATTCGAGAGCGAAATTGCCGTCAAAGCTTTCGATTGGGAAAATTTCCTCCAAGAGTTCCTGAAGCCCCTGAGATTTTCTTTCATTAGGAGGGACATTGTCCTGAAAGAACCAGTGGTAAGAATCTCTCTGAACGCCTATCATATCGGGCATTTCAACTAAATCGTGAGTGCGGCCGAAAGTGTAACGCTTTCTAGATTTTGTGATTGGAACAAACTCCGGCATACGAAACCTCCCTGATAGTCTGTTTTTAGTGCAATGACGCATGATAACAAAAAGACACAACCACGTCAAGTGTGATTATGCCTTCTCATTTGCTAATCCTCTGCATATGCGGGGAAGAAACTTACTAGAACCTGAATCTAGCGCGTCTACCACGGATCACCGTGTCAACCCATCACCTTACATAAAAATATTCCCAGTGCCCGGTAGAGGGATCGAACCTCCACAACCTTGCGGTTACTAGAACCTGAATCTAGCGCGTCTTCCTTTCCGCCAACCGGGCGATTAACGCGGGAAATATTTTACCCAGTGCATAAGAATTTTGCAAGCCCTAAATTATAACAGTGTATAATTCACATGAAAGGAGAGATATTCTCATTGAAGCTTGCAGTACTAGGCACAGGCTATGTAGGTCTCGTAACAGGAACATGCTTTGCCCGCTATGGAAATAATGTTGTCTGCGCCGACGTTAACACAGAAAGAATCTCGAAGCTCCGAAATGGCATAGTCCCTTTCTACGAACCAGGCCTCGAAGAAATGATGCGGCGAAACATGAACGAGGGCCGTCTGTCTTTCACGACCTCAACTTCCGAAGCCCTCAAGAATGCCGAAGCCTGTTTCATCTGCGTAGGGACACCCCAAAATCCCGACGGAAGCGCGAACATGGCCTACATTGAGAGTGCCGCCAGCGACATCGCCGAAGGAATCTCAGGCTCACTAGACCTCCTCGTCGTCGTGAAGTCAACCGTACCAGTCGGAACGAACAGCCGCGTGAAATCCATCATATCGTCCCGAAAAGTTCCTCACAAAATTTTCATGGCCTCGAACCCAGAATTTCTCCGTGAAGGTTCATCACTCAATGACTTTCTCGACCCCGACAGAGTGATAATAGGAGTAGATACCCCCGAAGCCCGGCGAATTTTCGAGGAGCTATATTCGTTCCTTGAGCCTTCAAAGCTGATATTCATGGACATAGCTTCAGCCGAAATGTCGAAGTACGCTGCCAACGCCATGCTTGCGACACGAATCTCATTCATGAACGAGATCGCCGGAATATGTGAGCATGTCGGTGCAGATGTTGAGAACGTAAGGCGAGGGATAGGACTTGATGCGCGGATCGGCAAGAATTTCCTCAAAGCCGGATGCGGTTACGGAGGCTCATGCTTCCCGAAAGACGTGAGGGCATTGCGTGATTTCGCACGTTCATCAGGCTACGAGCCTAAGATTCTCACGGCAGTCGACGAAGTTAACGAACTCGCAAAGCAGTCAATGTTCACGAAGCTGTCAGCAAAATTCGACACCCTCAACGGCAAAGTCATAGCAATCTGGGGACTGTCATTCAAGCCAAAGACCTCCGACACACGCGAAGCCCCTTCACACGTTCTCATCAATTCACTCCTCGAAGCCGGAGCAAAAGTACGTGCCACTGACCCCCGCGCAATAGAGGAGACTCGTTCCGTTTTGGGTGAAAGGGATAATCTCGAATACCTCACGGACATGTACGAGGCATTGAACGGAGCAGATGCGCTTGCAGTGATGACGGAATGGGACATCTACCGCCAGCCGGATTTTTCGCGCGTCAAAGCTCTAATGACCAGATCAATAATCATTGACGGACGTAACATCTACAACCCCGCCGAGATGAAGCGTCGGGGATTTACATACATTTCAATAGGGAGGCCGGATATAAATGCGTAATTTAAGGCTGAAAGTTTTTGCGTTGCTCTCGATTCTCATAATGCCAGTGTGTTCATATGGCGCGGACATTTCGGGAATTGAGCGCGAGGGATTGATCATGCGAGTGGAACTTAACAGGCTCGGTTCATCTGCAGACCCTTCGGAAAAGGAGTCCATTCTCAAAAAGATTGCCGAACGCTGCAAGGGAACTGAGGAAGGTGAGGCTGCGTATTGGGACTTGGCGGATCTGTACCTTGAGGGATTTCCAGAGGAGCGTCGGAATGAGGCTGCTGAGGTTCTCGAACAGTGCTTGCGGAATTACCCGAACTCTCGCCGGGCAGTTATGGTGAAGTGCAGGCTTGTGGAGCTTTATGATGCAGGGACGCCTAGAAGGTCGGAGCTTGTGCGTCAGCTGAAGAACGACAACTCTCTTCCCACAGCCCTGAAGTCAACGCTGAATTAGGAGACGCCCCCCTCGAAGGTCATACAGAGGGGGAAACATTGTCCAATTCAGACATTCTTTTCATCAGTTTGTCGATATTGGCTCTCATGCTGATGGGTGAATCATAGTCACGCTGGGATGTCTGGATTTGGTTGCGTTGGAAACCGAGATGCTCATAGAAACTCACCCTATGCTCGTAGCAGTCTAACGTCAGGAACACTACCCCGCAGTATTCGGTCATATCATCAGCTGTGTTCAAGGCAAATTCAACTAAATCTCTGCCGATACCTTTCCCCTGATAGTTTGAAGCCACAGCGAGACGAGCAATCTTGATAGCCGGAGAAGTGCTGTAACGCATATTTTCTTCTTCACGTTCCTGCATTTCAAGCCTTATAGCATCTGCACAAAGTGAAATGTATGCTATGAGTTCAGTAGCCTCATCGTTGAGTAAAAGATGAGTAGTGCTAGTACCGAGTTCCTGTTCTGACAGTGCTTCATTGTGAAGGAAGTCGTCCATCTCTCTTGAGTGCGATAAGACCCTTCTACGCTGTTTTGCGTTCAAGTTTGCAACAGCCTCAGGGTTTTCGACGCAAGAGAACGCTCCTACAATCTCCGAATGTCTCTCAGCTAATTTTTGAATGATCATTAGTAGTCATCATCCACTTTCACGATCATCTTGGAGAATTTCTCTTTCAGCTTCTTAAAAGCCCTCCGAGTTTCCTCTGTCGGCATTCGTCTGGCTTCTTCGAGAACCCTCAATGCGTCTTCCCCAGTAAGGACTGGTGTAGCTGCGATTTGTGATGCCATTTTACATATACCTCCATATCAAAGATGTTGTAATCTTACACCTCATCGTCCTCTTCCACAACCATCTTGGAGAATTTCTCCTCCAACATCTTCCTAGCCCTTAGAGACCTCTCCGTAGGCATTATCTTCATCTCCTCAAGAACCCTCAGTGCCTCTTCGCCCGTTATCAGCGGTGTTGCGGCAATCTGTGTCGGCATTTCAATCCCTCCCGTTCAAAATCTACACATAATATACCCCAAAATTTCCGGAGATTCCAAAAACTTTTTTCGCGGAGTTATTGACAACCGAGCAACTGGGTGTAAAATGTGCATCGTAGTTCTGCGTGTATTACTTAGTTTCAAGGCAGTAAAAATTTTCACCAAATCCGAAAGGAGTGCAATTAGTTTCATGAAGAAGTTATTCGCGTTATTCATGGTAGTCGCAATGCTCTCAGTGGCGGGCACTGCAATGGCTACATCAATCACGGCTGACTCCACAAGCGTTACTCTGCAGAGAGGCAACTCGACAACAGTATCGGTAACGGGTACAGCTTCGCACGGCGGTACGTTGGCGTACAGCCTCGTTTACAGCGCAGGCACAACAAGTGAGTGGGCAAGCATAAGCGGAACAACCGTAACCCTTACTGCCCCTTCAACAGCAAGCGCAGGGTTCTACACCGTGATCGTCCGCGTTACTGAGACGTACACCGATGGCAGCGATTCGGTAGGACATGGAACACCTGTACCGCAGACTGACACGGCAGATGTCCAGATCACCGTCAACGTAACAGTCCCCGTTACTCCCAACCAGGGCGGCGGCTCATCAGGTGCAAACAGCGAGACTGCAACGATCGTTGTCGTAACGACGGAGACAGTAGCTGCTGTCAGTGTCCCCAGAGCTACAAGTGTCGTCATCGTAACCGTGGCAAATATTGTCAGGCCTTCAACGAACAGTACCACCATCACCACGAATGCAGGGACCTATGGTTCAAGGCTCGGCGGCGGTACATCAACGACAGTCCTCGACAAGAGCAACTCCAACGCTGTAGAGTTCAGTGCTTCCAACAAGACTGGCCAGGCGCTCGTGAACGAGAAGGCAGCTAACCTGAAAAAAGCTAACAAAGGCAACAATGCAAGGCTTGGCCCGACTCTTCCTGACATCGTTGCAAAAGTTTCGGGACTCCTTGGGTTCGACCTCAACTATGGTGCGAATTTCTACGGAGCAAAGCCCGGCTTCATAGCCAACGCGACCGGCGCAAACGTGGGTGGCTCATTCTTCGCAAGCGCAGGAGAGGATGCAATATTCCTTGACAGCACTGGTGCAGAGACTCAGGTTGTCCCCGGCGGCGGCTACGGCAACGCAGGTGCAGAGCCTGGTGTTGTTACAGCAGTCGTTTACGTTGAGTCCGGTATAAGGTACGAGCCTGTTACCTACGCTGAGATTCCTGCTGAGAAGTTGGCGGCATTTGACGAGGCCACAGGAACAACAGAGCAGTCAGTTGAGCTTGAGACAATCACGACCATAACAGAGACAGTGAACTCAACCTCGACGTTCAGCCCTGTAGTTGCTGACGAGAGAGTCCGCGATGCAGTAACAGCTGCGTACGGCAAGACAGTGAGCGAGCTTCCTTACACGACAGCGTCAACGACAAAGACATGGTCAGCCTCAACGGAAGAGACCAGCTACATGACGGCCAACAACCTCGTCTTCGTCTCCTCACTTCCAGTGCTTGAGAACATTCCTGACGGCACGTACATTGCGGCTATCACGTTCGACAACACTCCCAGCCGTGCTGTAGTAGGCGCACCGAAGTTCTATCCCAACGGTGTAAGCGCAACGGGTGCAGCGACTTCAGCGAAGATCTACACATACGCTAACGGCTCGGCAACGGAAGTAACCGCATCAAACGCAAAGAGCGTCATCACCAACGGACGTGCAGCGTACTTGGTATTCGAGGTTGCTAACAGCGCAGTAGCTACAGCAGACTTTGAGGCATCAGCAGTAACTCTCAACAAGCCCGCAATCGCAGTAGTGAATACCGCCAGCACCCCCGTCAGCCCTGACGAGCCCAGCGGCGTAGGCGGATCAAGCGGCGGATGCTCAACAGCAAGCGCAGCACTTGCCCTCGCAGTACTCGGAACATTCATCGCAACACGCAAGAAGTAGTAGTATAACGCAGAAAACTACACAAAGCGCAGTACATACAGCGTCCTCCTGGTTCGAGAGTGAACCGGGAGGATGTTTTCTTTTCAGCTAAATTTTTGCTTGACATACTGAATTTTTTTAGTAAAATTTTCTCATCCAGTGAGAAATTCACAAGTTCAACACAAAATATACAGAAAGGATTTGTTCAACCATGAAAAGGAACTTATACAGCCATGACGCGCACATGAAGGCCAAAGTAGCAACCCAAGCATCAGAGGCCGATTACGAGCGCGCCATGAAGATGTACAAGCAGTTTGCCTACGCTTCGGGCCTGATAGTAACTGCCGCCTACGCCCTGGTGCAGTTGTTCTAGTGCCGAAACGCATTATCCGTTACATATTCTCGGTCTTCTTTTGGAGATTGTTGAGTTTCGCTTAGATTAGTTTAGCCGTCCGCCCAGATTAACGACGGTATTTTTTGTTACCCTTTCATAGTTTATAGCCCTTCCAAGCAGGCTAGACCTGTCGCTATTTACTCTCAGAACTGGCACGACCCTTTACAGCCTTAATGTATAATAGACCCTATAATTCCTTCGGGGAGATGAACAGTACGGAAAACGATTTTAACAAAAACACACCGACTCCTTACGATGATGCCTTTCGGACAATGATGAATGATTGTGTTAAGCTTCTCATCCCTGTTATCAACGAAGTCTTCGGTAAAAATTATTCAGGCAATGAGAGAATCATTTTTCGACCAAATGAGCATTTTATTAACCAGCAGGATGGCAAGGAGCAGAAAAGAATCACTGACAGTTCCTTTTCCATTATCTCGGAAGAAAACTCGGAGGAAAAATTTATTTTTGAGTGTCAGTCTACCGATGATGATACTTTACTCATCAGGATTTTTGAGTATATTACTCAGGAAGCACTAGACTCTAGCACAATCACTAAATACCAGCTCACCGTTACCATTCCGAATGCTGCTGTCCTCTTCCTGCGTTCTAAAAAGAGTACACCTAACTCTATGAACATCGTCATCAATACTCCGGGAGGGTCAGTATCTTTCGATGTCCCAGTGATGAAGGTTCAATCCTATTCTTTAGAACAGATTTTCGAGAAAAACTTGTTGTTCCTACTGCCTTTCTACATCTTTAACCTTGAAAAAAATTTTTCCCAATATGAGAATGACCCTGAAGAATTGGAAAAACTTAAAAGAGAATATGCAGAGTTTATGGCTAGACTTGAACAAGCAGTGAAAAACGGCAAAATTTTTACTCATGACAGAAGAACCATTTTAGAAATGAGCAAAAAAGTTCTTGAAAATATTGCCGCTAAATATAAAAATATTCAAAAAGAGGTGAAAGAAATCATGGGAGGCAGAGTTCTTGATTACGAGGGTAGAAGTATTTTCTACGATGGCATAGCCGTAGGCGAAGAACTTGGTAAAGAACGTGGAAGACGCGAGGCTAATCTTGAAACCGCAAGGCGTTTACGCAAAATGGGAATGTCTGATTCTGATATTCAAATGGCTACTAACATTTCAATAAGCGATTTAGCAATATTGTAATCATATAACGGAACAAAATCATGAGAGGCAGAGTTCTTGATTACAAATGTAAAAAATTTTTTACAATGGTATTACTTAGGCGAATAGTGTGGACATTCTGAAACTTTAGGTGTCGCCATTGCTTTTATGCAAAAACAAGGCATTAGCAATGAACAGATAAATCATTTCAAGGATTCGATATCATGCCTTCATGCTAAACTTAGAGCAGTTTCCAACAATGGAGGTAGCAACTTGGTACGAAGAATCTACACAGAGCGCAAAGATGTCCACAACCCCGAAGCCTCATCGCTTCTCGCGGAAATCCGAACCCTCAAAGGCTGCGAAGCCCTCGAAAAAGTTCGCATACTCAGCCGATATGACGTTCAGGGACTTTCGGCCTCACAGTTTGCGACATGCAGGGACTCGATTTTCGCCGAACCTTTCACCGACAACGTATTGACCACGCTCCCCGATGACACGGATTACACGCTGGCCGTCGAGTATCTTCCCGGACAATACGACCAGAGAGCCGACGCAGCCGAACAGTGCGCGGGACTCCTTCTCGGTTTCAGGCCGTTGATAAGGACCGCGAAGGTCTACATGTTCTATGGTAAAATCGGGGACTTCATGGCCGTCAAGAAGCACCTCATCAACCCCGTTGAAGCCCGTGAAGCACAGCTCGGTGAATACGAAACACTCGACACGAATTACCCCGCCCCCGATGACGTTGTTACAGTTGATGACGTTATGGGGCTTGATGGCCTCGCAATGAGCAGGGAGGACTTGCAGTGCATCAGGGACTATTTTAACGCTGAAGGTCGAAATCCAACGCGCGCGGAGATTAAAGTCCTCGATACATATTGGAGCGACCATTGCCGGCACACGACTTTCACGACACACATTGACGCTGCCGAAATCCACGATGACGCTGTGAGGAGTGCCTATGATCTCTACATGTCAATGCGTTCGGAGCTTGGGTATGATGAGTCGCGGCCTGTTACGCTGATGGACATTGCCACGATCGGCGCGAAGTATTTGAAGTCGAAGGGTCTTCTCAACGACGTTGTTGACAGCGAGGAGAACAATGCTTGCACTGTAAGGATTGATGTTGACGGCGAGGCGTGGCTTTTGCTCTTCAAGAACGAGACACACAATCACCCGACCGAGATTGAGCCATTCGGAGGGTCTGCAACCTGCATAGGCGGCGCAATTCGAGACCCACTTTCGGGGCGCGCGTATGTCTATCAGGCAATGAGGATAACGGGAGCTTCTGACCCATTCAAGGAAACACTAGCAGGGAAATTACCTCAGCGGGCAATCATCACGAAGGCTGCACAGGGTTACAGCTCATACGGCAATCAGATAGGCCTCCCAACCGGGACAGTCCGCGAAATTTATCACGACGGCTACAGGGCAAAGCGTCTCGAAGTCGGTGCGGTAATCGCGGCTGTACGTGAGAGCAACGTTATCCGTGAGCGTCCGGAGGCGGGCGACGTGGTTTTGCTTTTGGGCGGGCGGACTGGAAGGGACGGAATCGGCGGGGCGACTGGCTCATCGGTCTCACACACTGCGAGTTCAATCGAAACTTGCGGGGCTGAAGTCCAGAAGGGTAACGCTCCCGAAGAACGGAAGTTACAGCGATTGTTCCGCAACCCAGAATTTACACGGCTCGTTAAACGCTGCAATGATTTCGGGGCAGGCGGGGTCAGCGTTGCTGTTGGTGAACTTGCTGACGGCTTGGACATTAACCTCGATGCTGTTCCGCTGAAGTATTCGGGCCTCGACGGGACTGAGATTGCTGTGAGTGAGTCTCAGGAGAGAATGGCCATTGTCGTCGCGCCTGAGAATGCTGAAAGGGTGAAGGCTCTCGCACTTAGTGAGGACGTTGAGGCTACGGTTATCGCTACGGTTAATGACTCCGGCCGAATGCGAATGACTTGGCGCGGAAAGGAAATCGTCAACATCTCGCGCTCATTCATCAACACGAACGGAGCATCACGACGAATCTCTGTGAAGGTTAATCCCAAATCGTCAGAGAAACTTGCTCCCGCAAAATTCCCGGATTGCCTCGCAAATCTCAATGAGTGTTCAGGGCGCGGACTCTCGGAACGTTTCGACTCGACCGTCGGAGGCCACACTGTATTGATGCCGTTCGGTGGAAAGTACCAGAAGACCCCGATCATGGCCATGTGCGCGAAGATTCCCGCTGAAAATGGCACGGATACATGCTCGCTAATGTCGTGGGGATTTGAGCCTTATGTTGCAGAAAAGTCTCCGTTTGAGGGCGCGTATGTCGCTGTGCTTGAGGCACTTTGCAGGACTGTGGCGGCGGGAGGGAATTTGTCTCACTGCTGGCTGACGTTGCAGGAATATTTCGGGAAGCCTGAGAATGACCCTGAGAGGTGGGGACTTCCGTTTGGTGCGTTGCTTGGAGCTTTGAAGGCACAGACGGATTACGGAGTTGGAGCAATCGGCGGAAAGGACTCTATGAGCGGGACTTTCACAGGTGCTGACGGTGAGAGGCTTGATGTTCCTCCGACATTGGTTGCGTTCGCGGTGTCTGTTGCTGACGTTAAGCGCGTGATTTCGCCGGAGTTCAAGCGTTCGGGAGACAGGGTGATTGTCCTTGAGCCTGAATATGATGACAGGGGGCTGCCTGTAGCTGCGTCAATGCTGAAAATTTTTGCTGACATTGAGGCCATGAACGGGTGCGGTGAAGTTCTTGCATGTTCGCTCGTTTCGTCGGGAGGAGTTTACCCCGAAATCTTCCGAATGTGCTTGGGTAATAATCTAGGCTTCGAGTTCACGGGAAAGACTTTCGGGAACGGCTGCGGAAAATTCATCGTTGAGATTTCCGATGAGGCAAAGACTGATTACCCTGTTATCGGCCATGTCATTGGTGATGCGGTTATTGCTGACGGAGAAATGACAATCTCACTGTCAGAAGCAGAGAGGATTTACGATGCCCCGATGTCCGAGATTTTCCCTGTCTCAACAGACGAGCCGTGCGAAATTCCAGCCGTTGAAGTCTCGCCCAATATCCCCAGCGCAATCTACACTCACAATCCAATAGCATCGCCTAAGTTCCTGATACCCGTATTCGCTGGGACAAACTGTGAGTACGAGACCGCAAGAGCAATCAGGAGGGCAGGAGGCAACGCAGAGATTTTCGTCGTCCGTTCACTTACGCCGGAACTGATGAAGGAGTCAGCCGAAAGATTCGCGGAGTCACTCAGGGAGTCTCAGGCACTCGTTATTCCCGGAGGTTTCTCGAACGGTGATGAGCCTGACGGTTCGGGGAAGTTCATCGCAATATTCCTTCGCAGTCCTCAAGTTCGTGAGGCACTTGAAGATTTGATTGACGCTAGGGGCGGACTTGTCTGCGGAATCTGCAACGGCTTTCAGGCTCTCGTGAAGACGGGACTATTGCCTCATGGCCGAATCATGAATCCCGATGAGCTTTCGACTACACTCACATTCAACCGGATTGGCCGCCATCAGTCGAGGATAATTCGTTCTCTCGTTACGTGCAATAATTCAGCGTGGATGAAGTTCACGAAGCCAGGCGAGGTCTACTCAATCCCTGTTTCACACGGCGAGGGAAGATTCCTTTGCAACGGGGAGGAGTTTACCAGACTCATGAGGAACGGACAGATTGCCGGACAGTATTGCGACGACGATGGAAAACCGTCAATGCTCACGGAGTATAATCCCTCTGGTTCATGTTATGCTGTAGAATGTGTAACGTCCCCCGATGGCCGCATACTCGGAAGAATGGGGCATGTCGAACGCACAGGGGAAAATCTTTACAGGAACGTCTCAGGAATTTACACCATGAAATTCTTTGAGGCAGCCTGCTATTATTTCAGTAAATCATAATGTAAGGAGCTGTTAATTTTTGAACCGCAAAATTATTGAGCAGTATCTTGGCCGCAATGTCGAGATTATGTTGATGCCGGACGGACGAAAAACCTCCGGCGTAGTTCTTCGCTGCGAGGATGATTTCTTTGCGCTTGGGAATGAATCAGGCGATGAGGGCATTTATGTCTACCCGATTGTATGGGGGATTAACCCTGTTGCCGCCAAAAATCCGACACTAGTTTCCGCCGCTCAAGCAGCCGTCCCAATTCCAATCCCAGTACCATCTCCCGTACAAGTTACCCCTGTCCTGGCAGTTAAGCCTAAGACTTCAGTGCCTTCTGTGCCTGTTCAGTTTGAGGCTGTTCACAATGAGCCTGTTCAGAAATCCGAGCCTGAACATTCATTCGCGGAAGAGCTTGAGGCGTGCTATGACGAACTTGACGCGAGGGCTGACGAGTATATTCTTAACGCTGAATATGTCCGGAAGTTCAAGAGGGACAGGATGGACAGGATCCAGAACACCCTTGAGAGTATCCTGACGAAGTACAGCTATGCAGTAAGCGTGAAAGAAGACAGGCCGTATTCAATGAGAATGAGGCAGATATTGGACGAGGCTAAGGCTTTATGGAGGACTAACCAGTCTAATATAGCAGCTTGTGAAATTTACGGGTTTGTACTTTACCTTATGGGCGAGAATACAAAGAGCGTGAAGGTCTACATGGGTATTCATGATTTTAGGGCAGCATATACGGCCTCAACGTCAGCAGCGTCGAGAATGCTAGCCGCGGCCTGCCTGATAGTGAGCGAGCCTTTGACACCCCGAAATTTTGCCGCGATTCTGAAACTCGAACCTCCGCAGGTTAATGCGATTCTTCGATGGGTTATCGACAGTTACGTTTTGAACAACGATTATCCGGAAGATTACAAGGAACTATGCTTCAGGTGTGCAAGTGCGGCGGCATGGAAAATATTGGGTTACACGCCTGAGGCATTGCCGGAGCAGAAAACGCTTCATTCAAATGAGAATATCGAGGCTCTCAGAAAGTGGCTTGAGGCACAGCGAACCGACACGAAAATTATTGATGACGCGCTGAGGCTTGCGGATAAGGCGAATATGTCAGTCCGTCCGGATTCGGAGAAGTTCAGGAGCATAGACTGGAAGACTCAGAGATTCGACGGTGAGTTCGACTATTTCAATCCGAACAGGGATAAACTCTATGGCTTCATAAAGTCTCCAATCCTCAAGAAATATAACGTCCCATTAAGGTCAGAAGGCTCAGTGTTCGTTCATATCAATCAGGTTGAAGACAGGGCGCTCCGCCGGAAATTGCTGACGTGCGGGAAAATGAAGCCCATGTTCCGCGTAACTTTCAGGTTAGGAAATAACATTGAAGGCCCTGCCGCTTATGACGTTAAAGAGAAGACTGAATCGCCCTCAGCATTCACGGTTGATATGAAATCTGCACTCTCAGAGGAAGGCGAAATAGACTTTTTCATGCGCTACAATGACCCGCCGTTCGGGAAGATTCGCGCAAAGGACAAGACAGCTTACTCATTCAACGAGAAAAATATTATTGACCCGATATTGGCAGTATTCCTTGAGATTGAGCCGTCAGCAGAAGGGCACCCTGTAAGATTCACGAAGAGCATCAATGAGAACGGGAAAGTTCAGGTTCAAAACGTGGAGTCAGCAGTTCCGTTCCCCGAAGAAAGAGTGAGGTCATGGGAAAGTTCGGGCATGATTCAGAAAGCAAAGGAACGCCTTAATATTCCGGAACCCAGCAATGAAATTGAGCCGGAATCCATACCAGAAGTTCCCGAAGAGCTTGACACTGAGCTCGAGGAGATTGTGGCCAGGGGATATATTCCTCTCGATCCATATACGCCTGAGACTAAGGGGCTGAAGTATCATTCTAAGCAGCACGAGAACCATGAGGCAGGAAGGACTTTCAAGGTTGAGACATTCAGCGAGCTTCCGAAGTTTCTTCAGGACAGGATACGAGCAATCTCGATGCTGGGGAAGTACAGCACGCCGTATCTTACTGACACGTATTACAGCGCGGGGCATTACAAGGAAGTTCGCGCGAACTATCTATCAATGATGAGCCGTTTCAACAGCGAGGATATGTCATTGACCAACGCCGAAAGAGCCGAGAGATGCTTCATAATGGCGAGGTACGTCTACAACTTCTTCAATCTTGCGGGCGAAAATGATAAGAAGCTGTACCCAGCCTCAGAGGAGGACAACATTCGCATCATGGCCTACAAGGGATTGGAGTATCTCCTTTATGCCCAGCTTGACGGAGCGAAGAGGAACGAGGGGAATTACGACACAGCCCGAAGATATTGCCTTCTGAAGATTGCTGACGAGATTCAGGAGAGCCGGAGGATTGACGAGAACAATGCGTGGCTCAGAATATACATCTACTCGTACTTCGTTAACGGCTTGAGATTTCACAGCCAGTCAGGGAAGTGGACGGCTCAGACGGTCTCGCTTTCCGGGTGCAGCCTCCTTGAGTGCAACAACTTCGGAAAATTCTTCAAGGGCCTCATGACTTTAGCGTATCTTGCTGGAGCTGAACTTCTAGTTCCAACGCTGAAAGCACTTCTCCACAGCCTCGAATATTCAGGAAGCCTTCTCTCGGAGCTAGGGCTTGATGCGAACGTCTACTCTAAGGACAACGCAGAAAGTGAGATTCTATCGGCGTTCCAGAAGACACTCGATGGTTACAACAGGCGCGGGGATATGATGATTCAGGATGCGGAAGTCAGACTGTCGCCGGAAATTCTTAGGATACTGAGCGTTCAGAACATGATAGTGAGGCTGATGAAGGACGAGCTTTGCAAGATACTGAAGACAGCCCCTGAGAATCTTGACGAGGCACTGAAGAAAGCTAACCCAATGCTTGCCTCTGAGGAGTATACACACTCGCTCGCTAAGACTAAGAGGAAGTACAATCCTGATGCCGGACTTCTCGATGTCCTCCCGATAAACGCGCTTGGTGCGGTAATGCGGAAGTACTGGAACGAATGCTTTGGGGCATATTTCGGCGGAAAGCCATATGCGTCATACTGGAAGGACAAGTTCGCGAAATTACAGTGGGTTCGAGACCCTGTTTTCCACGCTCACCCTGAGTACATCAAGAATGAGGACATTGATGAGGCGAAGGCAGTGTGCATTGAGATAGCGGGTTATCTCGGAGGAAGATAGAAGGAAAGATTGTCCCGGTCTTGAAGAGAGGCCGGGATTTTTTCACACGATTAGGTCAACAATGAGACCATTCAAGAGCGAATATATGATGACAAACGCAAGGTAGCTCACGAACTTCCAGCCGCCAAGAACGATCTTCAGCGCACCGAGATTCGTTATCTTAGTTGCAGGCCCCGTAATCATGAACGCACTCGCGCTCGCCATGCTCATGCCGTCAGCAAGCCATGTCTGGAGCAACGGAATCGTCCCTCCGCCGCAAGCATACAACGGAACACCGATAGTCGCGGCCATGAGTACGCCGAAGCCGTTTTTACGCCCGAAAAGCCTCGCAAATGATTCAGCGGGTACATACCTCATGAACAGTGCCGAAAGTGCAATGCCGAGAAGGAAATAACCTCCTGTTGCCTTGATATTTCGCCCGAAGTTCTTGATATAGCGGATCAGAATGTTGGGGTCAGTGTCACGGTTCGATGACTCGTAAAATCCCCCGAACGTGAAGAAGTTATGCCCTGTGATTTTCCCATAAAGATTCACGGCAAGCCCCGCGAAAATTCCGCACATGAAGCACGAAATCACCCGCACCGTGAGTGCAGTGTTCCCGAGAGCCGAGCTGTAGACTATGAGCTGAGGGTTAAGGAGGACTGACGCCATCATGAAAGATGCAAGCCAGTCCTCGCGCATTCCCTTTTCACTGAAAGAAGCCGCGATTGGAATTGTCCCGTACATGCAGAGAGGTGATGCAATCCCCAGCAAACACGCCGGAACAATCCCGAAGAGGCTCAATCTCTTTCCGTTCATGGCCTCGAAGAGCGAGTGAATCTTCTGCTTTCCGAAGACCGAGACGAACGAACCTATTGCCATTCCAGTGAGCCAGTAAGCGTAAATCTGCTCAAGCTGAACGCTGAAATAGTACCAGAGATATATTGCCTCACGACGTAATATGCTAGTCAATGCTGATGAAGTCGTACTCTCTTGAGCCTAATCCGATTTCAGCAGCGTGTTCAACCGTGTGAATGCCATGACGCGATTCCATGCGCTTGATGAGTGATGCGCCGTCGGGGGCTTTGTAGACCAAATCGACGCAAGCCTGATCAAGTGCAACAGGGTCAAGCGAGCCGAGAATGCCGATGTCGTGCATGTCGGGGGCTGCCGGGTTTCCGTCGCAGTCGCAGTCAACAGAAAGGTGATTCATTACGCTGATGTACATGATTCGCTGGCCGTTACTGAGACTGTCTGAGACAGCTTTTGCAGCTTCGGCCATTGATTCGAGGAAATCGTCCTGCTTGTCGTACCAGATTGAGCCGGAGTCTTTTGTGCCAGCCGTGTGGATTCTGACCTTTCCGCGAGGTGAAGCGATGCCGATTGAGATGTTCTTCAACGCTCCGCCGAAGCCGCCCATTGCGTGGCCCTTGAAGTGAGTTAGAACGAGGACGAAATCATAGTTCGCGAAGTGTGAGCCTACAACGTCAGCCTTGAGGTGCTTTCCGCCTGTTACGGGCAACTCAATCTCGCCTTCCTCGTCCATGATGTCAACCTTTGCGATTTTGTTGAAACCGTGATCCTCGATGACCTGCCTGTGGAGTGCTGTGCTTGCGCGTGAGCCTCCATAAGCTGTGTTGCACTCGACGATTGTGCCGTTGACTTTCTGGACAAGCTCCTTAATGAGGTCGGGTGAAAGATAGTGAGTGTTGCCAGCCTCGCCTGTGCTGAGTTTCACTGCGACATTGCCTGTTGCTTCACGGCCAAGCTTGTTATAGATGGCCATGAGTCCGGCGGGTGAGATGTCTTTGGTAAAGTAGACGGCTGGTGCTGCGAATGCTGATGAGGCGACGAGTAAGAATAATGCTGTGAGGATTAGTGTTGGGCGCTTCATGATTTAATGCCTCCTGTGATTTTGAGATGAGGCAAAAATAAACGTTAAAGCTAGGTTTATGTCAAGGATATTTATATGTCCTAGTGAACTACCCCCGCTTATAGAAACGGGTGCTTCCTAATTCGACGAGGTCTGCGTTGCGGCATTTCTGTCTCCGTCTTGCCACAGGACGCAGTACGTCCTCTCCAAAGGCGGGTTAAAAGCTTCCCTGCGTTCCACAGGTACTTCGTTTCGACAACAATATCATGTTTCTCGCCGCGTGAATGTCCCAGTCTTCTTTATATCCGCATTGGCATTCATATACTCGGTCTGAGAGTTTTATGTCTTTCTTGAGATTTCCACATTCAGGGCAATATTTTGTCGTTGGCATACTCTGAGGCAGGACTTTTATCCGCTCACTGTTCATCAGCTTCTTCTTCACCAGTCCTGACACTGAGTGCTGCACAGTCCTTCCGAACAGTCCTTTATGCCAGCCCTTCAGGTTTTCGTCCTGCATATACACGATTTTATGTTCAACTTATTGGCCGCATCCCATTTCTTGTTGCCTGATTTCTGATATGACTTTCTCATTAACTTCCGGCCACGATACCGATTGCTTGAATAACAGCCGTCGCATTCTCGCGACTTTTACAAACAAATAGACTTCACTTTTATTCCTGCATATGTTATCATTCATTCCGAGGTTAGTAGCTTGGATATACATCATGGAAGAGGATACATATATTCTATTCAGTATCATGTAGTCTGGTGCGTAAAATATCGCCGGAAAGTCTTAACTCCTGATATTGAGATGTCTCTACTGGAAATATTACATAATATTTCGCGTGATAATGACTTTTCTATTCTGGAAGCTAATACTGATTATGACCATGTCCACTTACTCATAGATTGTTCACCTCAACATTACATCCCTGACATCATGAAAGCTCTAAAAGGTGTGTCTGCAAGAATGCTGTTCAAGATACACGGAGATAAGATACGCAGACAGCTATGGGAAGGTCATTTATGGAATCCTTCGTATTTTGTTGCTACAGTATCCGAAAACACACACCAGCAGATTGTAGAATACATCAGGCGTCAGAAAGAGAAATGATCTCATGAATCTGATGTCAACGTACAAAGTGAAGATAGGTCATGCACACGGAGCGTTTTATCGTACTGTGGATATTTATCGTGCGTCTACTGAATTTTTCATTAACGCTGTCATCAGAGAGTGGGATTATATTTCAAGTGTTACTTCATCATTAGATAGGGTTAGAACAGTCGAGAAACTAACTCATAGAACTGCAAGCAATCCAGTTCCCAAATACGAATTTGATAAAAATTTTCCCAAGTTCCCAAGTTATATGCGTAGAGCTTCAATAATGGAAGCATTAGGCAAAGTAAGCTCATACAAGAGCAATTATGCCAACTGGCAAAGTACACACAAAGGCAGAGAACCCGGATGTCCAATACCAGGAAAGATTTACCCGGCGATGTATAGAGATAACTGCTTTGTAAGAACAGGGACATTAACGGCCAAACTGAAAGTTTTTATCAACAACACATGGGATTGGCTGAATGTAAGCTTAAGAAAGAGCGACGCAGATTACATTCAAAGACATTGCAAAACTCGTAAAGAATGTGTACCTACGTTGAGACGGCGCGGGAAAAACTGGTATTTAGATTTTGCATTTGAGGAGGAGGTGAAAATTCGAGAAAAAAAGCTATCTCAGCAAATAATCTTGGGAGTAGATTTAGGAATAAACAACGATTGTGTATGCAGCGCGATGAAATCGGACGGCACTGTCATTGGCAGGAAATTTTTAGACCTGTCAAGAGAAAAAGACTGTCTGACCCATGCGGTAAATCGCATAAAGAAAGCACAGCAGCACGGGGCAATAAAGACCCCAAGATTATGGGCAAGAGCCAAGGGAATCAACACAAATATAGCGAATCTAACCGCCCAGTTCATAGTAGATACGGCAATCCTATTCAGAGCTGACGTTGTAGTATTTGAGCATTTAGGCTTAGACGGAAAGAAACGAGGCAAGAAGAAGCAGAAATTACATCTCTGGAAAAGCCGTGCTGTACAAAGCATAGTAGCGTGTAAAATGCACAGGATAGGGAAACGCATCAGCCGAATATGTGCATGGGGGACTTCAAAACTTGCATATGATGGAAGCGGAGAAGTAGAGCGGGATGAGAAGAACTATAGTATGTGTGTATTCCCAAGCGGAAAGAAATATCATTGCGACCTTTCAGCATCGTACAATATAGGCGCAAGATATTTTATCCGGGAAATCCTAAAATCCTTGCCGGTAACGTCAAGGTTGGGCATGGAGGCGAAAGTCCCTTCGTGTGCCAAGAGAACCACCTGCACCTTATCCACGTTAATTAGTCTGAATGCGGAGCTTGCTTCTTAGGGAGTAAAGTTCTGAGTTTTGACCGTATAGTGGAAAGGCAGTCCGGCCTATTAAGACAGCTGGAAGCCTTCGACTTTAGTCGAAGGAGGGTTCACAACTACGGCAGCATCGAAGGGACGGTAAGATACGCTGATGAAAATCAGAACGCAAACCTCTTTGAATTAGAAAGCTCCAGCCTCTATAGGCAGAGTAGTTCGCTGTGACAAAACCTTGCATAGATAGAGACTTCTTGTACGTTATGGTAAAATACTGCCATTCTAATCTTAAAGCATCACAAAATTTTACGTGAAGGAGTCTGCATAAGCTATGGCAGGATTATCGCTTCAGCATATCTGGAAGAAGTACCCGAACGGTTACGAGGCAGTTAAGGACTTCAACCTCGAAATTGCCGACAAGGAATTCATAATCTTTGTCGGTCCTTCGGGCTGCGGAAAGTCAACAACCCTCCGAATGATAGCAGGGCTTGAGGACATCTCGTCAGGGACGCTCAAGATAGGCGACCGTGTTGTAAATGACGTCGAGTCGAAAGACAGGGACATCGCGATGGTTTTCCAGAACTACGCGCTCTATCCTCACATGACCGTCTATGACAACATGGCCTTTGCCCTCATGCTCAAGAAAACCCCAAAGGACGAAATCGACAAGGCTGTCCGTGAAGCCGCGAGAATCCTTGAGCTTGAGAAAGTCCTCGACAGGAGACCGTCCCAGCTATCAGGCGGTCAGCGTCAGCGAGTTGCAATGGGCCGCGCAATAGTCCGCAACCCTCAGGTCTTCCTCATGGACGAACCTCTCTCTAACCTCGACGCAAAGCTGCGTGTCCAAATGAGGGCGGAAATCGCAAAGCTTCATGACCGTCTTGGCGCAACGATAATCTACGTTACCCATGACCAGACAGAAGCTATGACTCTCGGAACCCGCATCGTCGTAATGAAAGACGGAATCGTTCAGCAGGTCGCAAGCCCAACAGAACTCTACAACAAGCCCAACAACCTTTTCGTCGCAGGCTTCATAGGCTCACCTCAGATGAACTTCATCGATGCGAAATTTGACGGCAATGCTCTCGAAGCTGGAGGCGTTAAGTTCGAGATTCCGGCGGAGAAAGCTGCTGCACTCAAGGAGAAAGGCTACGCTGGCAAAGACGTAATCATGGGCGTTCGTCCGGAGAATGTCTACGATGCAAAGGAAGAAGCCCTCTGCAAGCTGACAGCTCCTTTTGAGTCAAAGATTACGGTTTTCGAGCTTCTTGGGTCTGAAGTACAGCTCTACTTCGATTTCGCGGGTTCTTCAATGTCGGCAAAAGTTGGACAGACGAGCAAGGCTGCAGTTGGCGACACAATGAGCTTTGCGTTCGATGTTGACAAGATTCACGTTTTCGACAAAGAGACCGAGCAGGCTGTCGTTCACTAGGAGGCTGAAACAATGAGACGCTTAATATTGGGACTGGCGTTAGTGCTTTGCCTCAGTGTGTCAGCATTAGCAGCGCCTGTCGAAATCGAGCTTGTACACTATAAACAGGAAGCCTACGAGATATTCAAGCAGCTTGAGGAAAAGTTCAACTCAACTCACACGGATATTCACGTCAGATTCTTGTCCCCAGCAGACGCAGTTACAATCATGAAGACTAGGTTCATCCGCGAGAATTACCCCGACATTATAGGAATCGGTGGAGATATGGACTTCTCGAACTTTCAGGACGCAGGGTTACTTGCCGATGTTTCAGACTATCAGGGACTCTCAAAGATTAAGCCCGCGTACATCGACATCATCAACGGCCTGAAATTCCTTCCTGAGCCTGGGACTTACGGAGTACCATTCATGGCAAACGCGGCTGGCATTCTATATAACAGGGACATGTTCAACGAGCATGGCTGGAAGATTCCAGACTCATGGCCGGAGTTCATAAAGCTTTGCGAGGACATCAAGGCCGCAGGGATTCGTCCGCTTTACTTCGGCTACAGGGACACTTGGACGACACTTGCCCCTTGGAATGCTCTTGCCGTAGGAATTGCTCCAACTGACGTTACTCAGCAGGTCAACGCAGGAAAGACGAATTTCACGAAGGAATACAGGGAAGTCGCCGAGAAAGTCTACGCTCTCCTCAAGTACGGCGAGGAAGGCCCGTTCGCGTACAGCTACAACGATGCCTGCACAGCTTTTGCGAGAGGCGAGTCGGCCATGTACACAATCGGAAGCTATGCAGTCCCGCAAATTCTCTCAGTCAACCCAACGATGAATATCGACTCTTTCGTTTTCCCCGCAAGAGATGAACCCGGAGCGCAGACCCTCAACAGCGGAGTTGACCTCATGTTCTGCGTCCTCGAGGAATGCCCCGACAAGCAGGCTGCCTACAAGGTCATCGACTTCCTTCTTGAGCCGGAGAATATACAGATGTATGTTGACGCTCAGAACGGTGTGCCATGCGTGAAGGGAGATTTCAAGCTCGCGCCCATGCTTGACGGAATGAAGAAGTACATTGACGCCGGGAAAATGGCGGACTACCATGACCACCATTACCCGTCGGAAATGGCCGTTGACGCTCAGATTCAGACTTACTTGCTCAACGGAGACATTAACGCGTTCCTTTCACGTTTCGATTCTGACTGGGTGCGATACAACAGGGATTTAATCAGCAAGGTTCAGAAGTACAACGCTTCACATTAAAGAAAGGAGGATTCTCAATGAAGAGTCAGAATGAGAGAAAACGTACGTTCATGATGATTGCAGTGCCTATACTGCTTCTCTTCTTCGCGTTCAACACACTGCCGCTGATAAAGGGCTTCATGTACAGCTTCACGAACTTCAGGGGTTACGGCACAAAGTTTGACTGGGTAGGCTGGAGGAATTATATTGACCTCTTCACAGACACTCGCGTCGGAAATTCCTACTGGTTTACTTTCAAGCTCGCTCTCGTAGCAACGATACTCATCAACATTCTAAGCCTCGTAATGGCACTCGCGCTTAACGCAAAGATTCGCTTCAAGAGTTTTCTCAGGGGAATGTACTTTGTTCCGAACATTCTCGGAGCATTGGTCGTCGGCTACATCTTCAGCTACATTTTCACGTATATTCTTCCCGCTCTCACAAGCACGGCAAGTATGCTCGCCAACAAGAACCTTGCATGGATTGCAATCGTGATAGTCTGCGCGTGGCAGTCAATCGCAATGAACACCCTCATATACATCTCAGGACTCCAGACAGTTCCCGAAGATGTCTACGAGGCGGCTTCTCTTGACGGTGCTACGGGCTGGAATCGTTTCAGGTACATAACGTTTCCGCTGATAATGCCGTTCTTCACGATTAACATGGTTCTCTGCATGAAGAATAACCTGATGGTCTTCGATCAGATTATGGCATTGACCAAAGGCGGCCCTGCACAGAGTACCGAGTCGATCTCGTTCCTCATATACAACAACGGAATGGGCGGAGGACAGTTCGGCTTCCAGAGCGCTAATGCGGTGATATTCTTCATCGTAATCGTGATAATCTCAGTTCTTCAGCTCAAGTATCTCAACAAGAAGGAGGAACAGCTATAATGGCATCTCAGGAAATCAAGGCCACTGAACGTTTCAACTGGCCTGTAACAATATTGCTACTGCTAGGACTGTTCACGGTTCTCTTCCCGCTCTACATGACTGTGGTAATAGCCTTCAAGCAGCCCAGCGAAATGACTAACAGCGTAATCGGCCTCCTTTCGTTCCCTAAAGAATGGAGCTTCGATAACTTCCGCGAGGCAATGAGAGTAACAGACTTCTGGCGCTCACTCTTCAACAGCTTCCTGATCACGGGCATCACGATGGTAATCTCGATCATCATTCACTCACTGATGGGATATGCCGTTGCAAGAAATATGGCCACGAGCAAGTTCTACCGATTCAGCTACTTCTACATAGTGAGCGGAATGTTCGTTCCCTTCGCGATTCTGATGATGCCTCTCGTAAAGCAGACCGCACAGCTTCACATCGACAACATGTTAGGGGTAATCATCTTGTACGTCGTGTTCTACATGCCGATGAACGTGCTTCTTTATGCGGGATACCTGAAGAATATCCCGATTGCGCTTGAGGAGGCGGCTCATGTTGATGGTGCTTCGACGTGGACGACGTACTGGAAAATCATCTTCCCCCTAATGTGGCCAATGCACGCAACTGTTGCGGTCCTAACGGCTCTGGGAACATGGAACGACGTTATGACCCCGCTGGTGATAATGTCCGGCTCAGGAATGACGACATTGCCGCTCGCGCAGTTGACGTTCCAGACGCAGTTCGGGACGAATTACAACCTTGCGTTTGCGTCATATCTTCTCGCGTTACTGCCGATGCTGATATTCTACATTGTGGCGCAGAAGCAGATCATCAACGGCGTAATCAACGGTGCAGTAAAATAGTGCGCAAAAATTTATGGCGAGGACAAGAATTTTATGGCAATAACATTCGATGAGGGGCGCGGAATCTTCACCCTCACCACAAAGACTTCAACATATCAGATGATGGCAGATAGCTTCGGTTATCTGCTTCACCTTTATTACGGGGCAAAGACTGAGGGCTTCACCGACTGGGGATTGACGTTTGCTGACAGGGGATTCTCTGGAAGCCCTTACGATTTGGGAAGGAACAGGACGTACTCGCTTGATGCATTGCCGCAGGAGTTCCCGGTTCAAGGCACGGGGGATTACAGGACACCTCTTCTCGTTGTGCGAGACTCTGAAGGAACGTACGGCGCGGATTTACATTACCATTCCCACGAAATCACGGAGGGAAAATACTCGCTCTCAGGACTTCCGGCAGTCTATGCGAACCCAGACGAGGAAGCTCAGACCCTCTCAATCACCCTCAAGAATGACCGCTTGGGCCTTAATGTCAAGTTGCTTTACGGCGTTATACCGAGCAAGGACATAATCACACGGAGTGTAATCGTCAGCAATGAGGGCAGTAAGCCTTTCACGGTTCAGAAGTTATGCAGCTCATGCCTCGATTTCACTCACGGGGATTTTGACCTAATAACATTTTACGGCCGTCATACCTTCGAGCGTCAGTACCAGCGTCAGAAGTTACGTCACGGGATATTCTCAATCGGGAGCAGGCGCGGAATGTCATCACATCAGTACAGCCCGCTGGTAATTCTCGCAGGGCACGGAGCAACCGAGTCTCATGGCAGATGCTGGGGAATGGAATTCGTCTACAGCGGTGGATTCTGCGCTGAGGTTGAGCATGACCAGTACAGGCAGACGCGCGTCATCATGGGGCTTGCACAGGATAAATTTTCGTATGAGCTTGCGCCGGGCGAGGAGATTACAGGGCCTGAAGTGATTATGACGTTCAGCAATGAGGGACTCGGAAAACTCTCTCACAACCTTCACGCTTGCATACGCGAGAATATTTGTCGAGGGAAATTCAAAGCCTCACCGCGACCCGTCGTCCTTAATACTTGGGAGGCACTGTACTTCAATTTCGACGGCAAGAAGATTCTTGAGGTTGCGGAAAGCGCAAAGGAACTCGGGGTTGACATGCTAGTTCTCGATGATGGCTGGTTCATGAAAAGGAACGATGATTTCCGGGCGTTGGGAGACTGGAAAGCTGACGAGGAAAAATTAGGCTGTACCCTCAGCGAGTTGGCGAACTCAGTGAAATCCATCGGACTCGACTTCGGGATATGGGTTGAGCCTGAGATGATCAGCGAGGACAGCAATCTATACCGTGAGCATAAAGACTGGGCCATGATTATCCCCGGTGAGAAGCCCGTACTTGGACGCAATCAGCTAGTGCTTGACCTTTCGCGGAAGGATGTGAGGGAGTACATCTTCGACGCAATGTGCAGCATCCTTAACCAGGGCGTAACGTACCTCAAATGGGACTACAACCGTTCAATCGCAGAGCTGTATTCCCACGAAGGAAGCAACGGGAAACTCGCGTACAAATACATTCTCGGCCTCTATGAAATCCTAGAGCGAATAACGTCAGAATACCCCGACGTTCTCATCGAGGGCTGCGCAGGCGGCGGAGGACGCTTTGACGCAGGCATGATGTATTACACACCGCAGATTTGGTGTTCCGACAACACTGACGCGCTTGACCGCTTGAGCATTCATTACGGGACGTCATTCGGCTACCCGATGAGCGCGATAGTTGCCCACGTCTCAACATGCCCGAACCATCAGACCGGACGAATCACTCCCCTCAACACACGCTATATCACCTCAATGACGGGCGCATTCGGCTACGAGCTTGACCCGTTGAAACTCAGCGATGATGAAAGGCGTGAGATTTCCGCACAGATTCAGCAGTATAAGCAAGACCGTGAAATCATCACGCATGGCCTGTATTACCGACTGAGTAAGCCCGAGAACATTCACCGTTACTGCGCGTGGGAATACGTCTCCAATGACGGCAGCAAGGCACTCATCAACGTCGTAATCCCACAGAATCACGGGAACATGCCGGTAATCTATGTTACGCCTCGTGGGTTGACCAGCGGTGCATTCTACAGGGATATTGAGACCGGAAAAATCCTCCCTTCGGACGCGCTAATGGACAGTGGATTTCCGCTTGAGATGCCAAAGAGCGATTACGAGGCATTCACGATAAGGCTTGAGAGAGTATGAGTGTTTCCGACTATGAGAACGCGAGGAAGCTGGGACTTCAGTCATACCGCCATGAGATTACGCGGGGGAGGTATCCGTATTTGCCGGCCCTTGAAGAGATGCTGATGAACTTGTCTTCAATGTGTGAGGAGGTCATAGGATTGCGTGAGGTTCCGATATATTTAGTGTGCGGGACACTCACTAAGGGACGTCAGGAGGCATTTGCGAGGAACTACATGCCGATATTGCCGGAAGACTCAGAGTTTGCGGCGAAGTGGGTTAATCTCCTGAATCACCAAGAGAACGAGGGGATACGAGACCCAGTTATAGCTCATGAATTTATGGGGCGCTTCTATATCTCCGAAGGCAACAAGCGTGTGAGCGTCCTGAAATATCTTGAGCAGCCTGACATTTTGGCCGATGTGACTAGGATTTTGCTTCCCGACGAAAATTCCACGAAGGAAGCGAGAATTTACAGGGAGTTCGTAAAATTCTTCGATTGCACCGGGATTTATGGGATATATTTTTCCGGCGAAGGATATTATGCCAAGCTGGCCGAGCTTTTCGGAATGTCCCTAAGTAAACGCTGGCCTGATGATATTATATTGTCGCTGAAGTCGGAGTTCTTCACGTTTTCGAGACTCTACTCTAAGCACTGCGAGGGCAACACTGCATTGACGTTCGGTGATGCGTTCATGATTTACGCGGGAACATTCACGCCTGAGAGCTTGCTTGATGACTCAGATGATATTGTCCGTCAGAAGCTGGAGCAAATCTGGCCGGGACATATGGGTCTTCTTGAGAGGCTGAAGAAGTTTTGCGGCTTCTAGCGGTGAGCGATGAAGAAAGCGCTTCACTCTGGAGCGGCCAAGTAAAGGACATAGCTCGCGGGGTTGACGTCATAGTATCATGCGGCGACCTCAGGAACGAATACTTGGAATTTCTTCTGACGATGATAAATGCTCCCCTTCTTTACGTTTTCGGGAATCATGACGAGAGCGGACCGGAAGGGGGCGTTTGTATTGATGGGAGAGTTTGTGAGGTTGAAGGTGTGAGGTTCTTGGGACTTGGAGGCTCAATGCGTTACAGGCAGGGCAGAAACATGTACAGCGAGAGTGAAATGCGGCGTAAATATTTTCGTGCATTGCCTGGAATATTTCTAAAGGGAGGAATTGATGTCCTTGTCACTCACGCTCCCGCAAAAGGATTCGGAGACCTCGATGACAGGGCGCACAGGGGCTTCGAGACGTTCAACGTAATAATGAGAAGATACCGGCCGGGATATATGCTTCATGGCCATGTTCACAGATCTTATGGAAGGATAAAGAAAGAACACAGCCACGAAGCAGGAACTAAGATACTTAATGTCTGCGGCTACAGAGTAATTGAGGTAAACGACCCACACGCCTAAAGGCGGGGGCTTTCGGTGAAGTTTGGTACACGGCCTGACATCTGGACACGCATACTACCGCTCCAGAATACCCTTATTCGCCGTGGCTGGTTTACATTAGCCTCTATCTGGTAAAGGTTGTTACACCTTATCCGTTTACATTGCTTTTCTCCTGTTCCTCCGCTGGCTGTCTGACAATTTTTATGCATCCAACGCAAAGGGGACTTGCTAACCTGAAAACGGCTATAAGACCGTTGAGTATGTTATCCGTTCTTCAACAGAACGCCCATATTGCTATGTATTTGTATTTTAAGAGAGAAATGGGAAAAAGTAAAGTAATTTAGCGCGCTTCCTCCCCATAGCTAAAGCTAGTGGTATCCGTGCGCGTGTTTTGATGACATGAGATATACTTATTGCGACAATTAGGATAGATGGAGGACGAATCATGAACGCAATATTCACACGCGTAAGTACTAGGCAATTCAAGCAGGATAAAGTCGAAAGCAAGTACATCGTCAAAATATTAAGAGCCGCTATGGCCGCACCCTCAGCCTGCAACCAACAGCCTTGGGAGTTCTACGTTACCGATGACCCCGAAATCAACGCGAGGCTCTCACAGGTTACGCCTTACGCAGGCCCCGCTAAGAATGCCCCTGTTGTGATTGTCCCATGCTACAGGACGAATGATTTGGTCGTTCCCGAAATGGTGAATATCGACATGGCCATATGCGCGGAAAATATTTTGCTTGAGGCTGAAGAGCTTGGACTCGGGGCAGTCATGCTCGGAATTTCGCCCTTTGAGGAGAGAATGAATGACGTTGCGAAAATCTTGAAGCTCCCGGAAAATTTCAGGCCTTTTACAATTATCCCAATAGGCTACCCAGTCAGCAAGCACCCACAAGAAGACCGCTATGAGCCCTCAAGAGTCCACACTATATAGATACGCCGGGTTACTCGCATCATGCACCCGCGCAAGGCTCACTGGAACTCGCGGGGCTGACGAGATTTTCAGCCTTCAGATTATGGACTGCCTGCCATCGCTTGAGTTTTTGCCGGAACACGGAAGGGTCATCGACGTTGGAAGCGGAGGAGGATTGCCGGGGGTTGTATGGGCAGTTTACAGGCCGGATCTGAGCGTTACGCTTCTCGACAGCATCAACAAGAAGTGCATTGCCGTCCGTGAAATCATTGACGCTTTGAATATCACGAACGTTGAAGTCGTCTGCTCACGGAGCGAGGATTACGCGAGGACTAACCGTGAGATTTTCAGCGTTGCCGGAGCGCGAGCATTATCATCAGCGGGAGTCGTAGCTGAATTGCTGTCACCTCTCGTCGTTAAGGACGGGCGCGTCCTAACCTTCAAGGGCGAAAAGGTAAACGATGAGATTTCATGTGTCGGCAAAAATTGGAAGAAACTGGGACTTTCTGAGCCGTCATTGCATTATTACGGTGGTGATGATTCGTCAAAGTGCATAGTAACGTGGGAAAAACTCAAGAATTGCCCGGCCATGTTTCCGAGAAGAACAGGGCTTGCAGGGACAAAATTTTTCTGGGAGTGATTATGTTGAAACTGAAGGGTCTTCGTGATGCGATGATGTTCGGGAAAGTACTTTCGGCGGGACTTGTCGTCGCGGGCTACGCTTTCCTGGGAGTATGGCTGTCGAATTGGCTCGCGACTAATGGCTGGCCTGTACTCGTTTCACTTTGCGCAGTTCCGGCAGTTGCAGCCTTCGGAATGTGGCAAGGTTGGCTGTTTCTCACTAAGGGCAGGAAGGAAAAGAATCCCCCAAGCCATGAAAGCGAGGGGGACTCAATCTTCTAGTACGCCAGCTTATATATTTCTAGTACGTCTTCCGGCTCAAGCGTTGAAAGTACGCCGAATGACTCTCCCCGTGAAGCATTCTCAGCAATCTTCTCGATGTCTTCCTCTTTGATGCCGAGTTCACGGAGCGTTGTTGGAGCGTTAATGTCCCTGAAGAAATCTTCAAGCGCCTCGATTGCTTCAAGAGCCTTCTCCTCGTCCGAGCCGTCGAAAATATCGAACACTCCCTCGCCAAGCCTCGCAAAAGGTACAGAGTTCTCCTCGTAGAGATACCTGGCCCATGCAGGCATAATCACCGCAAGCGTGGCCCCGTGTGCTGCACCGTAGAGCATACTCAGTGAATGTCCCATCCTGTGAGACGAGAAATCTCCCCTTGCTTCACGTCCCATCGAAAGGAAGCCGCAGTGTGCCATCATTCCTGCCATGGCATACTCTGCCCTCAGGTCGTAATCCTTCGGGTTGTCGATAAGTTCAGGAATAACCCTCATCATCGTCCGGATTAGTGCGTAACCCTGCTCGTCAATGAGTTCGCTTCCCTCGTCGCCGTCAAGAACCCTCTCAAGAATGTGAGCGATAATGTCAACACCGCCGTATACAGTCTGCTTTGTCGGCAATGTGAACTGGAACGACGGATCAATCACTGAAACTCTCGGATAAAGCGCGGGACTCGTGATTGATGTCTTGAGTTCGGAGTCTGGGTTGCTTACGACCGCAATGTTGTTGACTTCGCTTGAGCTTGCTGACGCTGTGAGTATCCCGTAAATCGGGAGAGCCTTAGTGATTTTTGCCTTTCCCGTGAAGAAGTCCCAAACGTCGCCGGAATAGCATGAACCTGCCGCTATTGCCTTTGCTGTGTCGAAAACACTTCCTCCACCAACGGGCATTATTGCATCAATCCCGCCGGCTTTTACGCGGGCGATTCCGTCCCTTACCTTGTCGATGAGGGGATTGGCTTTAACGTCGTTGACTTCGGAGAAAGATATTCCCGCGCTGTTCAGCATCTCTGTGGCCTGGGCATATGCTCCGCTCTTGAACGTTCCTTTTCCGCCGAAGACGAGCAAAACTCCCTTAATGCCGTCAGATTTAAGGCGAGGGGCAAGTTCCTTCACCGTGTCTTTTCCGAATATTACCGCTGTGGGGTTATGCCACATGAAATTCTGCATAATGTCATCACCTGTCTGCTTAGATTTTTACGTTATGATAGCTCAAAAACTCAGGAAATCCAGCGCGCTCTGAACAAAGTAATCAATCCCATACTTGAAGCACTCCTCATCAGGGCAGAACTTAGTATTATGCAGCATGGCCGCGTCCCTGACATCAACGCTCGAAGGACGGCATCCAAGCCACGCCATCATGGCAGGTCTCTCACGCGCAAAGAAAGCAAAATCTTCCGCACCAAGTTCCGGCTGGTCAGCAATAATCACAGCATCATCACCGCAGGCCTTCTTCAAAGCTCCTTCTGCAACTTCCGCCAATCCCGCATCATTCACCAATGGAGGGTAGCCCTTAACATACTCGACATCGCATGTCCCGCCAAATGCTTCAGCGATTCCCTTTGCGGTTCTTGCGATAAGTTCCGGCATTCGAGACTGAGTGTCAGGGTTGAGAGTCCTCACAGTGCCTTCGAGTTTTACTGTGTCAGGTATGACGTTGTACCTGTAGCCGCCGTGTATCGTACCAATCGTCAACACTGCAGAGTCAAGTGGAGATACCGAGCGTGAGATTATGGCCTGCAATCCCGTTATTATGTGTGCTGACGTAACAATAGCATCGTTCCCCTGATCCGGCCTCGAACCGTGCGCCGTCCTCCCGTGAACAGTCAGGAATACTCTGTCGGACGCTGCCATACATGAGCCTGAACGAAGCGCAATCTTCCCGGTCTCATAGACTGGCCAAACGTGAAGCGCAAATAGTCCATCAACATTAGGATTCTCAAGAACACCGTCGCGAATCATTCCGGGTGCGCCTCCTGTGGGATTGAGTTCCTCTGCGGGCTGGAAGATAAATTTCACGTTGCCTCGAATCTTGTCGCGCATCTCACTCAATGCACATGCAGCACCAAGAAGCATGGCTGTGTGAGTGTCGTGTCCGCAGGCGTGCATTACACCCGCATTTTTTGAGGCGTAAGGAAGCCCAGTCTCCTCGTTCATAGGTAGAGCGTCCATGTCAGCACGAAGCCCGACAGTCTTTCCGTCTTCGTTCCCTCGCAATAGTCCGACAACCCCGAAGCCTCCAACGTTCCGCGTAACCTCAAGGCCGAGTCCGTCAAGTACATTCGCAACAAGGCCGGCAGTGCGTTCCTCATGCTGTGATAATTCTGGGTGAGCGTGTATGTCTCTTCTCCACGAAATCACGCGCTCAATATATTTCTCCGCATACATTTCCATCACTCCCGTTAAGTTTTTGTAAGGCAAAAAAACAGACCGCTATTCACGGCCCGCAATCCCCGAAAATTTTTACCCCCTCCTGCGTCCTCTCTCCTCGTCAGGGAAAAGCCCAAACTTCGACAGCCCCGCAATCCCCTGTTCAAGCCTCGACACAGCCAGCGGCATTAGTTCAACAATAACGTGATTGTCCTTCAGCCTTATCGCCCCAACCTCCGAACGCTCAACCTTCAACGCCCTACACATTGCGTTCAGGACATGGCCGACATCTTGAGCCTGATTGCTCCTGAAACGCTTGAATGAACCCTTAGGCTTTGACGTTCCAGGCTTTGCTTGAGACTTCGGACGCTTCGAGGGCTTTTTGTTGCGACGTTCCTGCTCACGTTGTAATTCCCTGTCCAACGCGTAGCCCTTGTTGCGTGTGCTGAGGACAGCCAGCAGCTTCGCAATAATCACTCTCGGCTCTGCGCGCGTCATAAGGTCATCGGCCCATTCAACGCACTCCCCATAATCAGCATCAACAGGCGCGGCGAAAATATCCTGTTCCGCCGAATCCCTCCATGCGCTCCGTATCTTGTCGATGCCCGGTATGTCAAGCCATTCCGTTTTGATGTTCGTACCCCTAAGCATCTCGCGGAATCTTCCGATTTCAGGCGGTGCAAGAAGTACGATGTTCACCCCCTCATGGCCGGCACGTCCTGTCCTGCCGCTGCGGTGAATGAAAGTCTCGCGGTCATCTGGAAGTCCGAGCTGTATGACGTGGCTCACACCTTCAATGTCGAGACCCCTAGCCGCTACGTTTGTTGCGACGAGGCAAGGTACTGACCCCGATTTGAACGATGCAAGAACCGCGTTACGCTCGCCCTGAGTCATATCGCCCTGTAACGCCGCCGCACTGAATGAATGATCCTGAAGCCTCTGGGCAATTTCGATTGATTCCATTTTTGTGTGGCAGAAAACGAGACTCCTCGACGGGTGTTCCCATAGAAGAATGTCAACGAGCCCCTCGAATCTCTTTTGCGACGGAATCCTGTAGACCCTGTGAGTAATATCGCCGTGCTGTTCACCCTCGTCGTCAACCGCAAGCATAATCGGGTCATTGAGGTAACGTTCAGCAAGTTCACGGACTTCCAGGGGCATTGTCGCGGAGAAAAGCCATTGCCTTCCTTTCGGGATCGCGTCAAGGATAGCTTCAAGCTCCTCGCGGAATCCCATATCGAGCATCAAGTCGCCCTCATCGAGTACAACGCTGTGAATATCGTCAGTATTGAGCGTTCCCCGCTGAATGTGGTCGCGTACTCTTCCGGGTGTTCCCGCGATTACAGCCGCGCCGTGCTTCAGGGCTTTTAGCTGGGGAACAATGTCCATTCCGCCGACGAGTGAGGCACATGAAATCCTGAGGAACTTTCCGAGAAATTCTGCCTCATCTGCGGTCTGCTGGGCAAGCTCGCGGGTTGGTGCGAGGATTAGGATTTGAGGCTTTCGCTCGCCTATCTTCATTTCCTGCATTAACGGGAGGAGGAATGCTAAAGTTTTTCCTGAACCTGTCTTTGCCCGGACGATTAAATCGCTGTTCCAGTCTTCAGAGAGTACCCTGTCCTGAACTTCCATCGGTGTGTCGAAGCCATGCTCATTGAGGGCGGATAATAATTCCTTTCTGAGACCGTAAGAATTGAAATCCAAAATTATTGTTGCTCCTTCAAAAAATTTTTGCTTTAACATTACGCACAAGAAAATTCCCGCTTCAGCGAGTGTTAGATAAATTGCGCTAGTATATTATAGTAGTTTTTATTGTAGATAGCATTCAAGATGCTGTAATTTTCACGTAAAAAGTGTAAAATATATATATCTTTCAAGTTTCACATGTTCCAAAAATTCATATGCTCAGGAGGAATTTGCAGCATGAAGAAATTTATGTTAGCGTTCGTAGTCGTCATGATGTTCTCAGTCATGGCATCCGCAGCCGAATCCGTCAAGGCTTACACCACGATGGAAGAACCGTTGGCCAAAGCGTTGTTCGACGCATTCGAGGCCGACACGGGGATCAAAGTCGAATGGGTAAGGCTCTCAGGCGGCGAGGCAATCGCACGTCTCGAAGCTGAACGCGCAAACCCACAGGCTTCAATCTGGGTCGGCGGTGTCGGAACTCAGCACATCGAGGCAAAACTTCGCGGCCTTTCAACTCCCTACCGTTCACGCGCGGCAGGAAGCATTCCCGCAAAGTACAGAGACCCCGAGAATTATTGGACGGGACTCTACGTTGGGCCTATCGCTTTCTGCATGAACACAGAGCGCGCAAAGGAACTCGGCCTCGAAATGCCGAAGAGCTGGGCTGACCTCCTCAAGCCGGAGTATGCGAAGAAAGTCCGTGTTGCACACCCGAGCACTTCAGGAACGGCCTACAACATGATTACGACAGTCATCAGGATTTTCGGCGGGGACGAGGACAAGGCTTTCGCTTACTTCAAGGACATGTCGAAGTCAGTCGAACAGTTCACTCGTTCAGGGTCAGCTCCTGGAAAGTCCTGCGCTCTCGGTGAAATCCCAATCGCAATAGGCTACCTTCATGACCAGATTAAGCTGCAGCGTGAGGGTGCGAAGCTCGAGATCGTGATACCGTCAGACGGAACAGGCTTCGAGACAGCCTCAATGTCAATCCTCAAGGGCGGCCCTGACCAGCTCAACGCAAAGAAGCTCTATGATTGGGTACTCGGTCAGAAAGCTATGGACACAATCGCAAGATGGTACGTCATTCCTCTTTCGGACAAAGCAACGCCGACTGACACGGGATTTTCGCTCGCGAGCATGAACCTCGTCAATCAGGACGACCAGTGGGACGCGGCCAACAAGGAGCGTCTCCTCGAACGCTGGAACAAGGAAATCTCAACCGCACCAGAAAAGTAGCATTCTGAGAAAATGCCTCCTGTGATGATGAGTCGCGGGAGGTTTGTTTGTGGAAAGGAGGTAACAAATTGAAGAAGAAAGCAATAAATTTCCTTCTGACGATGCTATTCGTTCTTCTCGTTGGGTACTGGATATATTCAAGTGTCAGCGAGGAGTTCATGAAGCAGACAGGAGCATCACAGCGGAGGACGGTCGAGACAGTAGCGGCGGGCTATCCTTCAGGCGATGACGAGGTGAACGATTGGCTCAGTCGTCTTGCTGAAGAGTCAAACACCTATAGAGTCGCTTACGTCCCCGAAATCCCGATGCCCGGCGAAAAACTACCGTCAGCACCAAAAGGAGACCCCGAACTTTCAGCCCTGACTTCCGAAAACGCATTAGACCCCGAGTTCGCAAAAGGTTTCGACAACGCGGCATACGAGGAAATCTACAGGAGCGCGCGCAACTGGACTGTCGGCGCAAAAGAGGAGCAGGCATTATTCTTCGCGCCGGCTGTTGACATGAAGACCCATGAGATCGAGGGAGCATTGGTGTTCTCATTCAGCACCGACGGAGAGCAGAACTTCATGCGAATGATGAACACGCTGTTTTTCTGCGCGTTCGTATTGTTCGCGGTCGTGATATGGCAACTGATGATGAGCCGTGATCCTATTGTTGGATTCGCGCTTGCCGGGCTGTTTTTGATGACGCTGATATTCGTTGCCTACCCGCTGTTCGAGGCACTGAGGCTTTCATTCTTGGAAAACGGGAAATTCTCGCTCTCAACGTGGAAGACGATATTGCAGTCGGAAGGTTACATGTCCGCATTGTGGGGAAGCCTGAAGCTTGGCTGCTGGACTGCGACATTCTCGACTCTCGTGGGATTTTTATTTGCGTTCGTAGTGTCGAGGACAAACGCGCCGTTCAAGAAGCTAATCTCAACAATGGGCGTTCTCCCCGTAATCTCTCCCCCGTTCTCGTTGACGCTCTCAATCATATTGCTCTTCGGAAACAACGGACTGATTACGCGGTGGCTCAGGGTTGTGGGGCTTGACTTCTCAATTTACGGCTTGCCGGGCTTGGTACTCGTTCAGACGATGGGAATGTTCCCGATTGCGTTCCTTACATTGGGCGGGGTGTTACAGGCAATCGACTCGACATTCGAGGAAGCATCATTGAATTTGTCGGCCTCAAGATTCCAGACGTTCAGCAAAATAACTCTGCCTCTCGCAGTTCCGGGATTACTCAGCGCGTGGCTCTTGGTGTTCACGACATCACTTGCGGACTTCGCTAACCCGTTGCTTCTTGCTGGAGACCTCAAAGTCTTATCGCTCGAATCGTACATTGAGGTTACGGGAATGAACAGGCTCGGTCACGGCGCAGCACTGTCGATATTGCTGCTACTTCCGACTTTGACAGCATTCCTTGCGCAAAGGTTCTGGGTCGCAAAACGCTCATACGTTACGGTAACGGGCAAGCCATCAGGACGCATCACAGAATTGACGACACCGATAGTCCGCCGGATACTGACGGGAATAATCCTCGTGATAATAGTGTTCCTCGTCATGCTCTACGGGACGATCTTCGCGGGCTGCTTCGTCAAGAACTGGGGAATTGATTACACGTTCAGCCTTGAGAACATAACGGAAGCCATAACACGTTCAACGGACGCGCTCTTCGACACCGTAACTCTTGCGGCAATCGCAACGCCAATCGCAGGAATCATCGCAATGATAGCGGCATTGTTGATCGTAAGGCGGAAATTTCACGGCAAGAAGCTGCTTGAGATGCTGTTGATGACACCTTTCGCGTTGCCTGGAACATTGCTCGGTATAAGCTACATTCTTGCGTTCAACCATGCCCCCATAATTCTCGTCGGAACAGCGGCGATAATCATCATCAACTACGTAATCCGCGAGCTTCCGGTCGGAATTGAGGGCGGAATTGCGTCGCTGCGTCAGATTGACCCGTCAATCGAGGAGGCTGCTACGGATTTGGGCGCGGATCAGGCTACGGTGTTCAGGACGATAGTGCTGCCATTGGTGAGGCCCGCATTCCTGTCGAGTTTGTCATACACATTCGTGCGTTCAATGACAGCTGTCAGCGCGGTAATCTTCCTGATTTCGGCGAGATGGTATCACATCACGGTGCTGATCTATAACTTCTCGGAGAACCTGAGATTCGGGCTTGCGAGTGTTCTTTCAACCGTTCTAATCATAATAGTGTTCGGTGCGTTCGGGATAATGAGGCTTCTCGTCCGTGAGAACACAAACCTTATGAAGAACGTTACATGATGAAGAAAGGAGAAAACGAAATTGGCGAGTAAATCAGTAACATTCGACAACATAAAGAAGATATTCCGCGACCCGCAGTCAGGGCAGGACGTTGCTGCGGTGGGCGGCGTTTCATTCAGACTTGAGCCGGGAGAACTCGTAACGCTTCTCGGCCCTTCAGGGTGCGGGAAGTCAACAATCCTCCGTATGCTCTCAGGATTTGAGCAGCCTACATCGGGCAAAATCATGATAGGCGACAACGACGTAACCAACACTCCACCGAACAAGCGCGATACGGCTATGGTGTTCCAGAGCTACGGGCTTTTCCCTCACATGAACGTTGCGGATAATGTGGGCTACGGCCTGAAACTGAGGAAAGTCCCACAGAAGGACATCGACGAGAAAGTCCAGAGATTCCTTGAGATGGTTGGACTTGGACAGATGGGGAAGCGTCCGCCTTCAAGACTTTCGGGAGGACAGCAGCAGAGAGTCGCGCTCGCAAGAAGCCTGATCGTCGAACCTTCAGTGCTTCTTCTTGACGAGCCATTGAGCAACCTCGACGCATTACTCCGCGAACAGATGCGCGTTGAAATCAGGAGGCTTCAGAAATCGCTGGGAATAACGGCCATGTATGTTACTCATGACCGCGTTGAGGCAATGAGCTTGTCGGACAGAATAATCGTAATGAAGCTCGGCCACATAATCCAGATTGGAACGCCCAGCGACATTTACAGAGACCCTGTTGACACGTTTGTTGCGGGATTCGTGGGCAAGGTTGCGTTCTTCCCGTGCGAAGTGAAGGGGATTGACGACGGTTGCCACGTTGAGGTTAAGGGTCAGGCTTTCACGGCTCCTAGATGGGCAAAGACGCTCAAGGCCGGCGACAAGGCACTCGTTATGGCACGTCCTGAGTCGCTTTCGGTCGGCGAACCCGGCGCGGGTGTCGAGGACGGTATCGTTACGGCGAATATCTATCTCGGCAACAGCGTTGAGACTTGGGTGAAGACTGACTTGGGGAATGTCCTTGTGCAAATCGACAATCCTGATGTCAAGAAAATCTGGGACGAGGGCGAGAAGGTTTCTCTGACGTTTGACCCGGCGCTAACGAAGGTACTTGTTGACGATTTGGAGAAAGCATAAGAGAGAGAAAACACGGGCGAGGGTGCTATGCTTTTGCCCGTTTTCATATCCTTGACAAAAAACTCAAACATGCGCTAAAATTTCATACGTCAACTTCCTTGCGGATGTAGTTCAATGGTAGAGCGTCAGCTTCCCAAGCTGAATGTTGCGGGTTCGAATCCCGTTATCCGCTTCATGTTCAAGAAAACATAAGGCTCTGTGTAAATCACAGGGTCTTTTTGTTTGTCAATTCTCCCCCCATTGTTATATACTTATTTAGTTTTGCAACAGTTTCATTAAGCAGGAGGAAAAATTTTCATGCGAGCAATATTATCCGTAATTCATATCGTCGTGTCAGTCATGATGATTTTCGCAGTTCTCATTCAGCAGAGAAAGCAGGGAGGATTCTCCGGAGTTTTCGGCGGAGGAACTCAGGCAGATTCAGGACAGTGGCAGAGGTTCACAAGCCTCACGAAGTTAACCATAATCCTCGCAGTCATCTTCATGGTAACGTCATTCTTCATCGTCTTCCTCAATTAAGTACGAAAAGGAGTAATCAGCCGTGATAAATTCCCTCAGAGATGCAACAGCCCTGAAGGTCAATCCCAACCGCATATTCAGTGCGAACAATGACGAAATCAAATCCGGCGCGACCACAGATATTTACTTCATCAACACGCGCGATGTCCTCAGGTCGGTCAACAAGCTCGACACTCAGGTAACAGCCGAAATTTTCACCCGCACCACAGGAATGTTCGCCGGCCTCGCAGAAGTCCTCGAACTCCTCAGCGATGCCCCCGTAAAAATCGAAGCTCTCCCGGAAGGGCAATACTTCTCACCCAAAGAAGTCGTAATGAGAATCACAGGGTCTTACGGCGCGTTCGGACTTCATGAGACCAACCTTCTCGGGATACTCTCAAGCTCATGTGCATGGGCAACCGCCGCTCGTGAGTGCGTTGAAGCAGCAGGAGGAAAGCCCGTTCTCGTTTTTGGGGCAAGGCACCTTCACCCAGCAATAGCCCCCGTGATGGAGTCAGTCGCCGTGAAGTTCGGAGGCTGTTCCGCCGCAAGCTGCATACTCGGCGCAAAGCTCGCAGGACGTGAACCAGTCGGGACAATCCCACATGCCGCAGTCCTGATCATGGGCGACACTCTCAAACTCGCTGAAGCATACGACGCAGTAATGCCGCCGGAAGTCGGAAGGACTTTCCTCGTTGACACTTTCCATGACGAATGCGAGGAGGCTCTGAACCTTGCCCGCGCTATGGGAGACAGGCTCGGTGCTGTAAGGCTCGATACTCCCGGCGAAAGAGGAGGAGTTACAGCTGACCTCGTAAAAGAGATGCGTTACCGTCTCGACAAAGAAGGCTTCACGAAGGTCAAGATAGTAGTCTCAGGCGGACTCAATCCCGAACGCATTAAACTTCTTGCTGAGGCAGGGGCTGACATTTTCGGTGTCGGAAGCTACATCGCTCATGCCGTACCTATGGATATGACGATGGATCTCAAGGTTGTCGACGGAAAAGATGTCGCAAAAAGAGGAAGACTTCCCGGCATTCTTGAAAACAAAAGGCTTGTTGAGGTAAAATAATCAAATGTGCGGACAAAGCCCCCGTTCGCAAAAAGAAATTTTCAGGAAGGAATAATCATAACATGACAGGCAGCAGTTCATACTTGGCCAAACCGGGCCAGGTTGAGAGAAAATGGTACGTAATTGATGCGGCTGACAGGTCAATCGGACGGCTTGCGGCAGTAATCTCGCGCATACTCACGGGCAAGAACAAGCCCACTTACACCCCCCACGTTGACACAGGAGATTTTGTGATTGTCATCAACGCGGACAAAGTGAAGCTCACAGGCAACAAAGCCTCACAGTCAACATGGCACTATCATTCAGGGCACCCCGGCGGCTACAAGTCGAGGACATGGGGTGAACTGGTGAAAGCAAAACCCGCAGAGTTATTCCGCCACGTCGTAAAGGGAATGCTTCCGCGAAACAGACTGAAGTATGACAGCAAGCTGAAGGTCTACGCAGGATCATCACACCCACATGCGGCGCAGAATCCCGTAACACTTGAGATATAAGGAGGAATAATTCAGATGTCAGAGGACAAATACATATGGGGAACAGGCCGCAGAAAGAACGCATTAGCCCGCGTGAGAATCTGCACAGGAACAGGCGAAATCAAGATTAACGGCCGCGAAGTTGAGGAATATTTCCCGCGCTTGGTGTGGCAGTCGCAGGTCTACCAGTCATTGAAGACCGCCGGAGTTGAGGGAAGGGTAGACGTTTTCGTGAACGCTTCAGGAGGCGGATTGACAGGACAGGCTGGTGCAGTGAAGCTCGGAATAGCACGCGCACTCATCAAGCTCAATCCTGATTACAGGCCGGCATTGAAGAAAGAAGGACTTTTGACGAGAGACCCACGAATGGTTGAACGCAAGAAGTTCGGACAGAAAGGCGCAAGAGGAAAGAGGCAGTACTCGAAGCGTTAAGAGAGAAGAGAGATTCCCCTGTCAGATTTGGCGGGGGGACTTTTTTTATTTATGGACGCGAAGAAAAAGCCGTAAACTTGGCCATGACATCATCGCACTATGTTAGTATTCGGGAGGATTAGACTTTCTCCTCTTTGCGGAATGCTTTCATGACGAGAGATATTCCCTCAGCAAACGCACCGAAAAGTGCCTTTATCCCCGCCACAATCTGAGGCAAGGCAAGCAAAGTAACTGCTGCCATCAACAGCCATAAATTCCAATCATGCAGAAATCCCACATCACGCTTCAGGTGTTCTATGTCATTCTTCATCACCCTGACTTCCTGCTTAATTTCCGAGAGCTGTTTCTCTGTCTTCACAAAATGTTCATTCAGCAAAAACTCAATCCTCGAAATATCTTCGCCCGCCATAATATAATCCCTCCATTTTCGTAATTTTCATAATTATATCAACCCACCGCGAAATACACCTGTGCTAATATAATCTCACGCACAAATTTCAAACAAGGAGGAATATTTACGCACAAAATGAAGAATGCAGTCAGAAAGTTTTTCACGCTCGCTTACGCCCTGATAACGTCAGAATGGAAGGCCGTCGCAGTAATCATAATAGCCAGCCTTCTGCAAGCCTTTGCCGTAAATTACTTCACGCTTCACTACAAGTTCCCGGACTTGGGCGTCTCTGGTATAGCAGTCCTCACTAATTACGCTTTCGGAATTTCCCCGAACTGGGTAATACTCACCGGCAATATCATCCTTTTGATGTGGGCATGGAGGGATCTCAACCTTCATTTCCTAGCGCTTACCATCATAGCAATACTCACATTCTCGGCGGGGCTGTCAATTTTCGCGCTATACCCTCTGCCGCTTCCTGATGACAAGTTCATGGCCACTGTCATAATCGGACTGCTAAAAGGCTTAGGAGGAGGAATGATGTTCAACGCTGGAGGTTCAAGCGGAGGGACTGACATTGTTGCTGCGGCTATGCGCAGGCGCTACGGAATTGAGGTCGGAAGGTTCTCTATTTTCATCAACATGTTTATTCTCGCACTCTCAGTCGGAGTCGTTGGGCTTGAATCCGTCGTTTATGGAGCTGTCGGCCTATACGTTGACGGTGTAACTATGGACAACGTTACACGCAGCTTCGACAGGCGGAAGCAGGCAATAATCATAACCAACAAGCCCGATGAGGTCAGCCACTTCATCAACGAGCATGGAAGGGGAGTAACTCGTCTTGAAGGCCGCGGAGGTTACACGGGTCAGCCCCGCCCGGTATTGATTACGCTTCTTGACCCCCGTCAGGTCGTATTGCTGAAACGTTTTCTGAAGGAGCATGACGAACGCGCATTCGTCTCGATATGTGATGCCGCTGAAGTATTGGGACAGGGCTTCAAGAGTTGGAGGTCGCTATGAGTGATTTCAGCATTGGGAATCTTTTGGACGAGGACAAGAGGGCATCGTTGCAGACGTTTTCGGGGAACTTGCCGCTCGATTCGCCGCGCTCAAAGAAGAATGTAGTCTCACGTGTCGCGTATCTCATTGGTGTTGACGCTAGGCATTTCGGGCTTGATCAGGGCGAGAACATGAACCCCCAGTTCTACCGCTCCGTCTACGATGAGATGAACGCCGACAAAGAAGCTCGGATAGTCCGCAGTCTTTGCCGATTGAGGACGAAACTTCAGCGGAACTTCAGGGCAATCTGCACGGAAATGAACTCCGATGTCAAAAACATTGACTCCATGCCTGACCTGATCCCGCCGGATATATTGCAGTCATTGGAGGAGGACGGTATACAGTTCGTCAGGCCGAGAAGGAAGACGGAGGATTATGTTGTTGACGTTCATAACTACCTGCTTCCTCATGTTCCAAACTGCCAGAAATTCATTCCCGCGTGGGTGAAGTGGGCATACATTCGTAACCTCTTCTTCATCAACAAAGGCAACACCGTCGACGGCAACAAGGAGGCAGCAAAGCTATACTACGAATACCGGGACCTGTTCCCATATCAGGCATACATAAACTGGTCGCCGGACATGAGGGACGGGAATATTCTCCGGGACGACGCGAAATTTCTCCCGATACTATACGAGCGTAACAGGGATAAATTCTACGACATGAGCAAGGTTACTGACGCTGGAGACGCTGCGATTGATGACCCGTCGGAATTTTTCGGGAACGCTCAAAGAGTCCTGATTGCCATAGACTGCGAGAACGCTGACCCCTGCAAGGTAATCGGAATCATGAAGGAGCTTGAACGCCGCAACATGGCCGGGAAAATTGCGAAGGTCATTCTTGTTGACGACACTCACACTTCATCACAGTGGCGGGCATTAAGGAGGAACGAGAATCTTCCGCTCGAATACTACATGACTGACAGGGTTAAGGACGACAAATCGGCTGTTGACGTTGCGTTGACGATAAAGTTCTACCGCGAGATTGCACAGAGCAAAGCAGAGGGTTATCCCATAGACTCAGCGATCATTGTGTCGAGCGACTGTGATTTCTGGCCGCTGATTGAGCTTACGCCGGAGGTTAAGTTCCTCGTGATGCTTGAATACGACAACTGCTCACAGTCATATTACCAGCGTTTGCAGAATAACGATGTGCCGTTCCTGTATATAGATGAATATTTCGGGGCGGGGAACCTTGAGATGAAGACAGAGATTGTTCTTCAGGAGACGATACGGGAGATTGAGGAGGGATATTTGAGCAAGATAAACGTATTCTCGATGATAAATCACGCATTGACGAAGCTCGAACTAAAGATGAACGAGACCGAGACGGCAAACTTCTTCGAGAAATATATAACGCCGATGAGCATAACATTCGCAAAGAACGGAAGCGCGGTGTTACAGAACAAGACGACGTTGAAGGATTGAACGAGCAAACAAAAATCCCCTCTGTGAGAGAGCAGGGGGGATTACTTTCTCGTCGCGCTGCATGTAACATCAAACGTGTATTTCTCGTCGGGGTAAGTCTCGTCAACAATATAACCTTCCCAGCGGATCAGTGCGTTCTTTCCGGGCATGAATGAGAGAGTGATCTTGTCCTCGCCGTCAATAAACTCCGTGCTGAAGCTCCACGAGTTTCCGCCCTCCTTCTTCATTTCGTAGGGGACGGCATATTCCCAGCTTCTCTCGCATATTATCTCGTTGCGAATGTCAGTGATTACCCCCGTGAAAATGACATCAGCCCTTCCTGAACCCTCACTATCGGAATACTTCACGCTCTCAATCGTCAGCGTAACGTCGTCGGCATTAAGTGAGACATCAACGCCGGGCTGACGGGGATCTGTTCCTGTTCCGTTTCCTGAACCTTTCCAAACGCCTATGAGCGAGTTGAGATTGTGGGTCTTCTGCTGAGACTGTGGGGCTGATGCGGGCGCGGAAGACTTGGAGGCTTTGCGCTTCTTCTTGGCGGCCTCTGACTGACTGAACGGTGCGAGAACAACCGTGAGGATAACGGCTAGGGCGATAATTTTTACTGAACACTTCATAATGTCATCTTCTTTCGACGGGATAAAGTAATTCTAACATACACTGCTATAATTGTCGGCACAAGGAGGAAGGAAAATGTCGAAAATTTTGGTTGTCTCAGGACACACGGACTTGAAAGGAAATTCGTTCGCCAACAAAATCATACTCTCACGCCTCGAGGAAATCATGCCAGAAGCTGAGTACGTCTACCTCGACTCGGAGTACCCTGACTGGAAATTTGACGTTGAGCGCGAACAGAACAGGCTCAGGAACGCCGATGTGATAGTGATGCAGTTCCCGTTCTTCTGGTACGGTGTGCCGTCGTTGATGCACAAGTGGATGGAGGAAGTATTCGTTCACGGGTTCTCACACGGCTCAAAGGGAAAAGCTCTCGTCGGGAAGAAGTTATTGATCTCGTTCACGTCAGGTGCGCCGGAAGAAATGTATCAGGCCGGAGGAGTGCAGGGCTATCCCGTCGATGACTTCCTGATCCCGCTGAAGCAGTTTGCGGCGGCTTGCGGAATGGTCTGGGCTGGGTATGTCTACAGCGGAGGGCTGTCATACGCGAGCAGGCATGATGATGAGAAGCTTAGGCAGATGAAGGAGAAGGCTCTTTTACACGCTGAAAGAGTAGCCGAGAAAGTTAAATCGCTATAAGAACAGAAGGAAGTACCAACAAAAAATCCCCGCAGCCTCTCACGACTACGGGGAATTTTCACCTTCCGAAAGGTTAGCGCGTTCTTCTCTTGAAGATTATTGCCGACAGCATCAATCCCAGTCCCAACACCGAGAATCCGCCGTTACAGCCGCTGTTCGTTTTGTTGAAAACATAGCTTGACTCGTCCTGCTGTTGGTCGTCCTGTTTCTGGTCGTCCTGCTGAGAGTCGTCCGTATTTGACTCATCTTGCTTCTGCTCGTTCTGCTTCTGGTCGTCTTGCTGCTGATTGTCCTGCTGCTGGTCGTCCTGTTTCTGTTCTCCAGCGATAGTCGAGATTACGCAGACGGGGGATGAATCGGTGTGGTTCTCGTCGCCCTGAACCTTGCACCAGACGTAATACGTCCCCGCTCCCGTGGCCGTCGGGATAGCGGTGCTGTACTCGACCGGAGGCGTCACATCGTCCGAAGCAAGGCCGTACAGAATCCGGACTCCGCCCTCATAACGCGCGTCGTCGTACACCAGCTCCGGCGTACTGGCGTTATAGTAGGTGTTCGCCGTGGGAGCATGCAGAAGCCGAGCCGGGGCCTTCTCATTGACCCAGACCGCCAGCCATTCGGAAGCAACCGTGTCGCTCCCGGCCTCCGCGCTCGCGGCCTTCTGACTCCTGAGCCGCACATGGTAAACGCCGGGGTTGTCGAAGGACACCGTGCCGTCCCCGGCAAGCGTTATGCCCTTGCCCGTCTCATGCGCCTCCCATGTGTACTGGACGGCCGTCTCCTGTCCGTTGCCGGTGTGGGTCTCCACCTGGAACTTGCCCTCGCCCTCGATGTTCTCGCTGATGTTCGCTCCGCCCAGGAAACGCCCGGTGATGACAAACTGCGTGTCTCCGTCCGCGAACTCGGAGCGGATAATGGGGATGTCCTCCTCAACGTAGTCGTTGCCCGTCACTATGGCGGTGATGGCCTTCCAGGCGGAATAGACCGTTTTGTCGGCCGTGTTGCGCACCCGCACATGGAACGTCCCCGGCTTGGTGAATGACACCGTTCCGTCAGACGTCATGGTGATGCCCTTCATCTCCCGCTTCTCCCAGGAATAGGGAGCGTCCACCTCGATATCGTCGGCGTTGTAGGCGTGGACCTCCAGCTTACCGTCGGCCTCGATGCTCTCCGGCTCCGAGTTGACGATGCCGTTGTACTCCCCGTCGATCTGGTATTCCACCTTCTCCCCCGCGACGTCGATCTCCAGCTGGGCGGTGCCGCTGAGGTCGCTGTTTTTGGTGTAAGAGTTGGAGCCGAGGCCGGAGGGATAGGCGTTCTCATCGATGAAGTACCTCAGGAAGCACTTTCCCGGCCTCATCGCCGTGTACTTCGAGTATCCTGCGGAGGTCTTCTCCAGGACGACGGGGGCCGAGTCCCCGGTCAGCTCCGTCTCGCCGTCCTCGCCCACGACGATCCAGTGGCCGTAGCTCGAGTCGAAGCCGTAGTACGCCGCGTCCCTGTCGTTGCAGCCCTCGAGGGGCAGGTAGTTGGTGTAGGAATAATCGCCCACGCTCATGGTTGCCACGTTGTCCTTGATAAATTTGACGTTGGGCGTTCCAAGCCGGACATAGGCCAGCGGATAGAGCGGCGCGATGCCGGAGACCTCGCTGTAAACGGTGCGGTTCGTGTATTCCATCGTCGCCCCGGTGGAGGACATGGGGACGTGAGAAGCGATCTTCTCAATGGCGTCCTTGTAGTCCTTGTCCGCGAGAACAGTTCGCCAGTTGATCCCCGCCTTATCATAATCGACGTCAACCAGCGCGCGCTGTCTGAGGTCCTCCCTCGCGTTGGGGAACGATATGCTGAGGATACCACCGGCGCTGACACCTTCACAATAATAATCAATCTCGACCTTGTACGAGAGAAAGACGGGGCAGTTGTATTTCGTGGTGATGGTGGTGTCGGCCTCGCCCTGCTTCATCATCGCGGTGGTGTAGGGCGGGAGCGTGACGCTGATGGTGTTGCTGATGGTCTTGCTGTCCGTCTTTGTATCCGTTTTCGACCAGCCGTCCGAGATGGTCTGATTGGCCGAGAAGGAGACCTCGCCGGCGACCTGGAAGATTCCCGCGGTGAACCCGGCCCCGACCTTTATCCCCTCCTGGAAGCCGTAGGAGAAGGAATGGTTGATCGTGCTGGCGAGGCTCGCGGTGATGGTCTTGGAGACGTTCTGGGTCAGGGTCGCGGCGGTGCCGGTGTCGTTCTTCGCGGATGACGAGGGCTCCTCGCCCTTCGACGTGTCGTTTTCGCTGATCGTCGAGACGTAGTGGTTCTTGTTCCCCGGCAGGAGCACGCCGACCTTGAAGCCCGAAAAGCGCATTCTAATGTTAAGTTGCTCCCCAAGGTTCCGGACATGCAGGGACGTTTCTACATATCCACTGTTGTCCCACTGCGGGGCCGTGTATGCGTAATAGTAGCGTGTCTCCTCCCAGCCTGACCCGTACCCCTTCCGGGCGGTTTCCTTCGCATCGTCCAGCAGATTATTCAACCTGACGCCGGGACCGAAAAACGGTATGTTCACTGTCTTCCCCACGCCCACGGCCGCCAGCATCCACAGCTCGCCCAGAGAGCGGCCGCCCAGGGAGCTGTGCTTCGCGTTGAACACGTCCTCGTAGAACTTTTTGCTGCTGTCGAAGTTCTGCGAGTTGACGTTGTAGTAGGTGACGCCGTCGATGGTGTAGGTGTCGTCGATGGCGAGCGGAGTCTTCTCCGCCGCGAGTGCTGTTCCTGCGAATCCTGTCAGCAATATTCCGGCCGACAGTGCAAGAACGAGAAGACCTGAGACAATTTTTGACTTCATGATTATCATTCCTCCTGTGAGATTTTGTGATTGGACACGGATAACCGCGCCCGCTGATTTGCGCCTTTCCGTTCGGGCGTCACCACAAGAGGCCTGTACCGTCATTCCAGAAGCCGATTTTGACCCAGTGCAGGAATGCCGGGAGATTGATTGATGGGCTGACTGATTTTAGGGAATAGTTATGCCCTCGTCCGAAGTCCGAAGTCCGAAGTCCGAAGTCCGAAGTCCGAAGTCCGAAGTCCGAAGTCATTATGTGCTGATTTGTTCTCATTTGTCAAGTGCAGTATTGCTAGTTTTTGTGTTGGCATTTTTTCTAAATTATGCTCTTCTATATATTTCGCTGCGATGTCCAATTTTCACGACTAAGACAAGTAATTTATCATCTTCTATCCTGCAAATGAGACGGTAATCTCCGACGCGGTATTAAGTTCATCGAGCTGCCTTTCAACTTCGTCAAGAGAATAGGTTTTCATCTTGCCTGCATCAATTTCTGAGCATATGTTGAGAGCGTCCATATAGTCCTCCCAGTCATCGAGCGACTGTTCAAGGGCTTCGTGTATAAAAACTTCTGGAGGCTGATTGTTTGCCATGCTCCAAAACTGAATACGGGAATTTATTTTTTCGTCAAGTGTTACCGTCATGATGCGCGTCCTTTCTTTGGAGACTTCCTTACTCAACGAGGGAATTATAACACAGCTTGTGAACGTGTATAATAATCCGCAGAAATCCAGACAAAGGCGGGGTAAAATGTCAAAACACGAATGGCCGTCATCATCAATCACACCCGAAGAACTCCTCAGAATAGCGCGTGAAGCCGCATCGAACTCCTACGCGCCGTACTCTCATTTTCACGTCGGTGCGGCAATGCTGCTCTCAAACGGTGAGGTCATAAAGTCCTGCAACGTTGAGAACGCATCATACAGCCTCACGATATGCGCCGAGCGTTCAGGAATCGTATCAATGGTATCTCAGGGAAAGCGAAATCCCGTAGCGATCGCTGTCGTCGGTTCACACGAAGAATGCAACGATTACATGTCCGTACCCTGTCCGCCCTGCGGAGCTTGCCGTCAGACCCTCGCGGAGTTTGGACGTGATATTCTCGTCGTTCTTGCCTCAGAGAACGGCGCGGAAGTCTTCGCACTCTCGGAGCTTCTTCCTCATTCGTTCACGCTGAAGCCATGAAGTGCGGAATTGTTACCCTCATAGGCCGACCGAACGCCGGAAAGTCCTCCCTCGTCAACGCCCTCCTGAAGACCCGTGCGCTCATAATCTCCCCAAAGCCTCAGACGACACGCAACTCAGTCCGATGCGTCTATAATGACGACAATTCGCAGATTATTTTCACCGACACTCCCGGACTCTACAGGCCCGACTCGCGCGACAAGCTGGGAATTTTCCTTAACGACTCGATTCTTGATGCCCTTGAAGATTCTGACTGCATACTCTGGCTGACTGAGGCAGGAACTCGAAAGCTCACTCCCGACGATTACGAGATTGCCCGCGTTCTGCCCCGAAAGATTCCCGTCATTCTCGCTGTCAACAAGTCCGACAAGGCTGATCCCCTTCCGGCTTTCAGGCTTTACGATGAGCTTTACACGTTCTCTGAGAAAGTTGCAATTTCCGCGAGGACAGGGCGGGGACTCGATAACCTCATGGCCGCATTGATGCCTCATATTCCGGAGGGCGAGGCGATTTACGACCCTGACATTCTCATGGACACGACCGAAAAGTTCATGGCCTCCGAGATTATACGCGAGAAAGTTTTGATGCTGCTGCGTGATGAAGTGCCTCATTGCGTTGCAGTTATGATTGACGAGTACAAGAGTCCCGAAGAATACCCCGACCGCAAGAAGCTCTACATTCGCGCCTCACTGATCACGGAGACGGAAGGTCAGAAGAAAATCGTAATCGGCTCTAAAGGTGAGATGATTAAACGTATAGGCGAGGCATCGAGGAAAGCAATCGAGGACGCTACCGGGATTCCTTCGTTCTTGGATTTGTGGGTCAAGGTTGTCCCTAACTGGAGGAGAAATCCGGCGGCTTTGAGGCGTTTGGGCTATGCGTAAAGTAAAACCCTCCCCGTTTTCGCGGAAAGGGCTGTACTTGAAGAAAGGAGTGTTTTATGTGTGAGAGCTGATGTTGTGTGCTTATCTTCGTGTCTTGAAGAATTCGTCTATGCTGTCCAGTATGTCTTTCGGAAGCATCGTCTTCAGAAGATATTTCTCAGGCTTGAACCTAAGGACTTCCATTATACTGCGCTTGTCCCCTTTTGCAGTCAGGAACATTACTGGTATATTTGCTGTGTTGGGGTCTGAACGTATCATCTCAAGAACCTTCGGGCCGTTCACAATAGGCATCTCAAAGTCAAGGAGTATCAAATCGACTTTGTTCTTTGCGAGAATCGTTATAGCATTCATTCCTGAGCTTGCCACGAGAATCTTGTAGTGTGTTGACAGGAGGCTCTTCATCGAACGCAGAGCAGTAGCGTCGTCGTCAACGATCAGAATGCTCTTGAACTCTTTGAGCTTGTCGACAGCCTCGCCCTCTTTCTGAAGCCTCTTAATGAGTTCGGCCAAGTCTACGGGGCGCGTGTACATCTGGGCAACGTAATCAGCCTTCTTGCCGATTATCGTGTCGAGTTCTTCCTGAGTGCCGATAACGAAGAAGCGTATTCCTCTGTCTTCCACAAGGTCGCGGATATAACCAAGAACGTCAATCATTAGGTTATCCTCGCCCTGAAGGTAGAGAATGAAGATTCGCGGAATATCGTCCTTCTTCTCCTCTCCTCCTGACGCTGCTGCTGCTTCACCCTCAGCTGCTTCCGACTCCTGCGTCAAGAGCGCGGCAACCTCAGGGTCGATTGCGCCTTCATCGCTGCCGTTGTCTTCTTTCAGGAAGTTCGAGATGGCCGTAACGTCGGGCTTAACCGTAAGAACCTCGAAATCCTGCGCTTTAAGGTGATTGATTATCCCCTCAGAGATAAAGCTCACCTTTTCCGTTATGAATAATACTTTGCTCATTCTTGATTCATTCCCTCTTTCTTTTCGTTACATATAATTATAGCAATTCTTCAAGAGTTCCCCAGTCCGCGCTTGTAATACATTCTTTGACTTTCTCGAATTTCTCACGCTCCGATTCGGGTATCCTGTAATTCTTTGACTCCTCTATCATTCTGTCGATATTGTCCAAGTCGAAATCCGCAGCGAACCCCTTAATCAGCGAGTACATTTCGTTGAGGTCGTCAACCGAAATCTCAGGCAGCGACATATCAGGCTCATCTTTTGACCCGAAGACTTTTGCGAGTTCGGGCTTGTAGCTCCTGTAAAGCGATAGTAACGCGGGAGTCTTTGCCTCAATCTCTGCGACATCGTTCTTGTCTCCGCAAGCCTCAAGGTATTTCGCGTCCTCCGAGAGTTTAAGCGCGCCAACGAGTCGGGCGGCACTCTTCAGGGCGTGAACTTTGATGGTGTAATTCTTGATGTCCTTCTCGCGTTCAAAGCCCTCAATCTCGTCCGCTTTCTTGTCGAGAGAGTTGTAGAAAATCTCCAGAGCCTGAACGAATGTATCCTCAGTTCCGCAGTTAGTAACGGCCGCGTTGTAGTCGATTCCCGGAATGCTCTTGAATTTTGCTGACGGGTCTTCAGTTTCGGCAATGTCAGCGGAATTTGCGGGTGCTTCAGCGGGAACATTTGCAGGCTCGTCGGCTGTCATGTCATCGCCGCGCACAATGAGGTCTGGAGGAAGGTACTCAAGCAAAACCTGCTCAAGCCTCACTGTGTCAACAGGCTTCGATATGTAGTCGTTGAAACCCTCGTCGATGTAGAGCTGCCTCGCTCCCAAAACTGCGTTGGCTGTGAGCGCGACTACGGGCGTGTTGAAGTTTAGGCCGTCGGTCATCTTCTTCATGTTGTGGAAAGCCTCGATGCCGTCCATTCCAGGCATACGGTGGTCAAGGAATATCATGTTGTAGTGGTTCATTCTCACCATCTGTAACATTTCGAGACCGCTTGAAGCCGTGTCAATCTTGATCTTCGTCTTCTTGAGGAGGTTTGCGAAAACGAGAAGGTTAACGTCAGCGTCATCAACAACGAGGACTCTAGCGTCAGGAGCTTGGAATGACTGTGTGAAAGCCTTTCCCTGATGCGCCGTAGCCTGCGAGAACGCCCGCTCATAGTCCCCAATAGGCTCCCACTTTATGACGGTCTGCTTAACGTCGAACGAGAACGTCGAGCCTTTGTGATAAACGCTCTCAACTTTGAGTTCCGAGTCCATGAGCTGAAGGAGTTTCTGGACAATCGGAAGCCCCAACCCTGAACCATCCGCGCTGAATTTCCTCGACGCTTCGACATGCTCAAACGGCTGGAAGATGTCCTCTATGTCCTCTGACTTTATGCCGATGCCCGTGTCAGTTACGGAGCATTTAAGGAGGATATTGTAGCTGTCGATTGTCTCATAGCCGATTGTTACGGTTACGCCGCCGCGCTCGGTGTACTTTATGGCATTGTTGAGGATATTCATCATGACTTGGCGGATATGGTACTCATCGCCGTCAAGTATTCGCGGAATATTTTTGTCGACGTTCACTGTGAAGGTGAGAGATTTCTTCTTGGCTTGTTCAGCGGCCATGTTGACGAGGTCGTTGATGAGCGAGCTTAGGTCATAGCGTACGGCCATGATCTCCATCTTCTTGTCCTGCAATTTGGAGAAGTCGAGAACGTCATTGATGATACCAAGCAAAGCGCGCCCGCTTCTCTGAATTACGAGGGCATACTCGCGGATTTCGGGCCTTTCTTCCTCGCGGAGAATCATCTCGTTCATGCCGAGTATTGAGTTCATTGGGGTACGAATCTCGTGGCTCATGTTGTTGAGGAATGAGCTTTTTGCCTCGTTCGCGGAATTTGCCTCAGCTATCGCGCTGTCTAGCCTCCTCTGCTGATGACGGTATGCGTACGTGTAGAGAAGACAGAGTATCCCAAGCATCGCAGCGACAATGAGAATCGGAACGAATGTGCTTCCCGGCGCGGCAAGAATATCGTCAACAGAGTCGGGGTAGTAGTGCGCGAATAATGCGTTTGAGATGTAGGCAGCAATCTCAAGGCACACCATTACGACAGAATCGGCTGTTGACATGAAGCATGGTGTTGCAACTACGGCGAGTATGAATAATATCGGAACTCCTCCGAACATTCCCCCGTCAACGAAAAAGAGAACCGTCAAACCGAAAATGAAGCCTATTACCGTGAGAGGGTAGGCGGCAAATTCCGGGAGCTTCTCGGCCTTTCCCTTGTCGAGACAGTAAAGAGTGTACAAGAGAAGTATCAATGACAGCGCAGAAAGAATGAGATATGCTCCGGCTGAAGTGTAATGACCTCCCGCGATACGGATTATGCCGGTTAAGCCCATTGCCAGCGTTGAGACAATACCGAAAGCGCAGAAACATAAAGCCGTAATGTTATCGCCCGAACTGTCAGGCTCAAGGATAAATTGTCTGATTGTATGAGTATTCATGTAGCGAATAATATCACAATTACTTCAAGGGTGCTATAGTCCTTGAAGTGTTTTCCCTGAAAGTTTCGCATCGTGTTCTTCTATCAGGCGCATTACGTCCTCGATTGTCAATGAGGGTTGAGCCGCACTTTTCTTCTCTGCGCGCTTTTCAAACATCTTCTGAACTGCTGGAAGTCCGAATATTATCCCTAGCACCACAAGTCCGAGATATATATCGTTCCGCAGGTCGCCCATTCTAGCATCAAGGCCGTCTATGCGTGTCGACAATACTGATACTGCTCTAGTAAGCTCGCTTATGTCCTGACGCTGTGCCTTGAATTCCTCCTGAAACTCCTTCCGTTGCGCCTTGAGTTCCTCCTGAAACTCCTTCCGTTGCGCCTTGAGTTCCTCCCGAAACTCCTTCATTTGCTCGATGAGCATATCAAGTTTTGAGTTCACCCCCTGCATGTACACCTCGAACACATCTTTGCGAACATACACGCTCATATCCTCCGAGACTGCTCCATAACACGCTGTCCCAAACACTAGCAACTGCACAAAAATCAATACACACACTCTTCTCATGATACATCCTTCCTTTCTCATATCCTTCACTGCTATCACACCTGTGTTTTCCCTGAAAGTTTCATGTTGTTCTCCTCTATCAGACGCATTACGTCCTCAAGAGTGATTGATGGCCGGCGTTGCTCTTCCTTTTCTTTCTGCTTTTCCTCACGCCATTTGTTGAAAAACGGCAATCCTACCACTGTCCCAAACAGAACAAGACCAAGATACATACCGTTCCTCAAGTCGCTAATTCGAGCATCCAAGCTGTAATAATTATCGTCAATCCGTTTTTCCAGACTATGATAATTATTATCCATCCGCTTTTCCATATTGATGAACTTATCATAAGTCCGTTTTTCCAGATCATCCATTCGCTTTTCCAGACTGATGAACTTATCATCCATTCTCTTCTCCAAATCATTCATTCGATTCTCAAGGCTGTGATAATTGTCATCTACGCGCCTCGACAGCGCATCTATTTTCGCATTCATCACCTGAAATTCTCCTCGTATCTCCGTCATGAATGCCTCCATTTTTGCCTCGAAAACGTCCTTGCGTACATACACATCATCAGAGACCGCTCCATAGCTCGCAGTCCCGAACACTAGCAACTGTACCAAAAGCAGCATGCTAAATTTCCTCATGATATATCCTTCCTTTCTTAAGCAATCGAATATTTCACAGGCACTGCAGTAATTATATCCCTCACAACTGCGTTCTGCCTGAAAGTTTTATGTTGCTCTTCTCCCTCCAGCGTTAATGAAGGTTTATAGTCGGTAACGCTGCTACTATTCCCAGTATCGCTAGTCCATACATTCCGCTAACCCTATTACTCGCTCTGGCAGCCCTGTTAAAGCAGCCCCGTTACACAGCACATCAAAGACACGCACATAGCTACAAAGAGAGGTTCAACAGGAATACCGAGAATGCTCCCCAAAATCGCAAGCGTCGGCGACAATATCACTGACGCAAGAACGAAGCTCGATCTCAATTTCCCCTTGAAGTAAAGCGCGCACAACAGCGGCATGAATACTACGGAGGCCCTGAGAGTCATTGAAAGAAATCCCAAATCGTTGATGGCCTGAATTGGGAGGACGCATGATACTGTCGCGGCTATGATTAGGGTTATTACGATTACGAGTCGTGAGAAGAAAAGTTTATGATGCTTAACGAATGATGATGCTGAGAATATATCCTCCGTAAGAATCGCAGAGATTCCCAGCAATAGCCCAGAGCTTCCGCTGATTATTGTGATCAGCAATGTACCGAGAATTATCCCCGCGAAAATCGGAGGGACATGGTTCATCACGAATGACGGGAAGACTTGAATCGTCGACGAAATTACAGGCATGTCCGGGACTTCAAGGCCGGCTGAAATTATGGCGTTCACTTCATCAAGAGTGAGATAGTTCGCGCGCATGAAAAGCCCTATGAATATCCCCGCAATTCCCGCAGGAGGAACTAAAACTGAAGCCCAGTAGAGACTCTTCCTCGCTTCTCTCGCACCTTTTGCGCTCAAAATATACTGCATGTACGTCTGTGTCGATAGTATTCCTAGAACAAGGGAAACGCACGATCCTAAATCTTTCAGAACTCCCCTTGATGTGAATGAAACGTAACGTGCAATGAAATCTCCTCGCGTTAATATTTCTTTGAGGCTGCCAACCGGTGAAGTGAGAAGAAGCTCCTCGGCGTTGATGAAAGCACCAGAGACACCGCCGGATTTCATGAGGACGAGAATCAGACATGCCCCGCAAGATATATAGAGTAATACAACCTTGACGATGCCGCCCATTCCTGCCCCCCACGTTCCGCCCATCACGATATAGAGGCACATGAATATTACCGTGAGGCTCGCTGCCATTAAAGGACTGACTGAAGGATAAAGCGCAGGAATAAATCCTATACATGCTGTAACCTGAGCGAGTACGCTGACGAACGTTCCTGTTGTGCAGAGTATGCCGCCTGCTTTCTCGGTTAATGTTCCGTATTCGCGGGCAATGATCTGGAATTGCGTTGTACAGCCCGAATACCTCAGTTTGTCCGAGAATGTCAGCCCCAAAACCAAACAGCCTAATCCCGTCCCAAAAGTGAACCAGCACGCAGAGAGTCCGAAATTGAACGCTAACTGTGCTGTCCCGAGCGTACACTGTGAGCCTAAGAGCGTCCCTACTAAAGCGCCTGTCGTTAGCCACGAGGAGGCTTTTCCGCCGCCCGTGAGAAAATCTGAGGCTCCGTGAACTTTTCGGCCTGCCAGGATTCCTGCGGTGCTTACGAGGAGAATTACGAATATTATTCCGGCTTCTGTCATCATTCTAAATCCTTCTGTATATTTGAGATAGAGAATATTATAATCTTCGTTTGCTATAATACTCGCAAAAAAACGAAGAGAGGATAATTTATCATGCGTAGGATTCAGGCTTGGGGTATTTTCGCTGTTATGGGGCTGTTTATGTTTCTTGTCGCAGGGTGCGGAGGGGGAAGCCTTGATCCAGAGACTGATGATCCTGAGCCAACATCGCCTTTTGCCTATGTCGACAGCTATGATATTCCCGCAGTTCTGAACGGAAAATGGCTTCTAACGGAAGGAAACGGCTCGGCCGTAAGCACATCAGCCGGGACGGACGACACACTCTCGCTAACTATGGCGGCGAATACTCAGATGAATTTCTCCGATGTCAACATCAGCGGCGACACTGGGACTGCGTTTGTGTATTACAGTATCAGGCTTCGGGCTTTTGACGACAGCAGCATCTATCGCGGGGACTTCGAGATAAACAGCTACAGGAGCGATGATGACAGCGTGAAGATTCAGGCGGTTAATCTCACTCATTACGGCAAGGATGTTTGGCGGGCCGAAAATGCTGACGGAGATATTATGCTTCTCTCTTTATCGTCAGCTAACGTTATGCTCATGGACTGGGATGGCTTCAAGTACCTCACCAGCGGAGACCAGCGCGCTATGTACTATCACTGCACGCTAGATTGCTCTTTCACGAAGCAGTAATCACGCTCTCCCGCAATAGTACCTGAACACACAATCGCGGCATATCTCGGAATCAGGGGCTTTGGAGGAAAAATCCTTTCGCGCTATCATGCTCACGGTATCGTCAAAGCCCTTCATGATTTTCTCAGCCTCGTCTGAGTCATACCGGTATGTTATTTCAGGATTACCTGATTCTTCGGCCATGTAGTAGAGCTTCATTCGGTTGACTTTCAGGCCGGCAGCATGTTCGACCATGTAGGCATACGCGAAAATTTGGCGGCGGTAAGTTTCCAGCCTCTCACGGTCAGCGTTGATGTTGATGTTAGGCTTCGTGCCCGATTTGAAGTCAGTGATTTCTGTCTCACCGTCTCGAATCGAAATCAAGTCTATCTTGCCCTCAAGGATATAATCTCCGCGCACTACGTTCACTTCGTATTCTGCCCTTCGTATTGCCGACCAGTCGCTGCCTTGACGCTGGACGTAACGCATAATCTGTCTCAGAACTGTCTCTCTTGCTTGCTGGGTCAAGTATGCTTGTTCAGTCCGCGAAAGATGTTCGTATTCCTCCTTGAACCATTCGGAAATGTTCTCAGGAGTAATTTTGTTCTCCTCGTGATTTATCACGGCCCTGTGAATGTCCTCAAGCACCGCGTGAATCAGCGTCCCCGTGAAAGTGTTTGTTGACCGTCCCGGAAGAAACTCAAGCTCGCGGAAGAACTTGTACTGCATCGGGCATATCTCGTATGTGAGAATGTCCCCCGTGAATGAGTACGATTTCTTCAACCCTGAGCCTTTAACGGGGCTTATGTCGGTCTCGGAGGGCTTCAGTGATTCGTCAGCGTCATCGAGTCGGTTGTAGATGTCCTCGAAGTATTTGCTCGGTGTGTTCCTGTCCTCGCAGCATGTAAGTATCAGCAAGTCCTGAGCGCGAGAGAATGCAACGTAGAACATCCGCCAGAAATCGAAGAACTTTATCCTTTCCTGCGGCTCAAATTCCGGCCTCCTGTAGTAATTCCGCGAAATCTCCTGAATTAGCTCACCGTTTCGGTCCTGTCTCATGTTGTCCTGCGGGTATGACCAAAGAGAATCGGCAAAAACTATCGGAAACTCCATTCCTTTGGCCTGATGTATCGTCATGAATGCGACGTGTCCGGAAGGTATCGCGTCGTCGCCGCCCTCGTATTCATCCATTCCCTCGTTGATCATGAAGCGAAGGTATATGTTCATCATCACTTGGAACTGGTTGTTGATGTAGTTTCCGCTGAGGTTGTTGATGTTGTTGCTGTGTTCAAATTGACGGATTACCTGAACGAGCCGCGATAAGTTCCGGGCAGGGCGCAAGTCCTTCACAGTCCCTGAAATTTCAGCGTCAAGAGCGTGATTGAACGGGTAGAACGCGAAAATCTCGTAGACCAAATCAGAGAACGTGTAGCCCGTGTATCCCTTCAAATTTGCGTGGTACTTTCTCCGAGAGGCAATGTGCTTCTTCAGGCTGGAATACTGCTGACGGTCAATGTATCGTTTAACGTACTTCAGGCAACCGATGTAATAGGATATGTGTTCAGGCTCGACACCCTGAAAGTTGAACGCGCCGGACTCCAAAGCCTTCAAATATTCCGGGAACATTGCGATTATGCAGCCGATTGCAAACTGGACTTCACCGCGCTGGAAAAACATGTTTGAGCGCGGACTGTAGACGCTGATATTGTGTTCCTCAAGATATTGCGACAAGGCTTTTACATCATTACTCCTGACCGAGCGGAATAAGAATGCTATCTGGCTGTAGTCGGTAAGTCTGCCGGAGTCCTTGAGGGCGTTTATGAGGTGAAATATCTTCTCGTGCCATTCGCTCCTGTCATTCAATCCCGCGAGCCTCATCACGGAGGGGGACTTCATGGCCGGCCTGTATGCTTCGAGCTTCTTGTCGTGCCTGAAATTCTCCCACGCGAAGAATCTCCCTGTGTCGTTGATCCATGTGCTGAAGAAGTCGATGATTCCAGGCCTGCTCCTGTAGTTCAGCATTAGGCGGACAATCTTGCACTCGTTCTTTCCGAAACGTTCAGGAAATTCGAGAATGTTCCTAACCTCAGCACCCCTGAAGCGATATATGCTCTGGTCATCGTCTCCGGCAGCGCAGATATTTCTCCCTTCGCCCGCAATCATGAAAGCTATCTGTTCTTGGACATAATTCGTGTCTTGGTACTCGTCAACCATGATGTACTTCACGCGGCTTTGAAGGTCGGTCAATATTTCGGGGTTGTCGCGGAGGAGTTTGTACGTCTCGACGAGTAAGGCAGAATAGCTCATTGAGTTTGTCTCACGCAGAATCTCATCGTGAATCTTCATGGCATGGCCGAGAGCGTTCACGGCAGGCGAGGAGTCTCGCAGTAATTCCTCCGGGTCAGTAAGTTCCTCCGAGAGAGTGTTGATGTAGTCCCTAAGCTCACAGGAGTTTGCCCACTTTCCTTGAGTCTTCAGAGCGTCATTGAGACCGTGAATCCCGTTAAACTTCTTCATGTTCTGCATTATCGTGTAAGCATGTCTGAAATCGTCGAGTATGTTGAAATTCTTGTGCCTCCCCGTAAGTTCCGCGTACTCGCTGAGGATTCGTGAGCATATCGCGTGGAACGTCCCCGTGTACATAGCGTTCGTGTCTGCAGGAATGTTACGCCGTGAAAGCTCCTGCGTTATCCTCGTGAGAAGCTCGGAGGCTGCCTTATCGGTGAAGGTCGCAAGCATAATGTTTTCGGGGTTCACGCGCTTCTTCTGAATGAGAAAGACCACACGCTCAACGAGGGTGAATGTCTTTCCAGTTCCCGGCCCCGCAATTATCAGGAGAGGCCCGCTTGCTGACGTTATAGCTTCGCGCTGGGACTCGTTTGCGTTACCGAAGTCGAAATCGGAAACGTCGTCGGCTGAAATTTTGGGGGCTGCCTCATCGTCGGTCTTTGGGGTCAGGCCGGAAAATTTGTCGTCCTCGCCGAGATATGAGAGTAAGAAATCGCCCGGTTCCTTGCTCTCGATGAATGAGATTACGGGGCGTTCGGTGTTACGGAGGTCGTTGCGTGAGACCAACATCATGCACTCCGACTTCATTCCGTCAGCACCTGCTATGTTAATCTGCTGTGAGTACGCACCCAAAGTTTCAGGCAAATCATAGTGAACCGTGAAGCGAATATCATTCCGATTGATCTCACGGTAGAGAAGCATCGGCATTATGATTATGCGCTCATTGAGGCCGTCAAAATCTCTCAGAGCCTCGCCAATCTTGTAGGCGTTCTCAGGCGTAGAACAGTATATTATTCCGGCGAGACCGCTTCTGTCCGCAAGAATGTCCCTGAGAATTGCGGTCTTGTTCTCGGTCTTGAAAACGCGGAATGTCCTGTTTGACCTCTTGAAGCCCGTTACGACTTTCAGGGGCGAATGAAGGTCGGCAAGTTTCATTAGTTCCTGACGCATTGCGGGACTCGTCGTGTCGGCAAAAACTCCTGCGGTTATCCTTCTCGGTGTCAATGATGATATGAAGGCTGTCCAGTTTTCGAGGCTGTTGGGACTGTCCCAGCTTGTGAGGAGCGCGGACATTGAGATTTCGGACTTCTTGAGGGCTGAAACTGTGTCAGGTTCGTTGAGCTGCGGCATTGAGGAATAAAGTATCTTCGCCGTGCCGTTCCTGACTTTACGGAGGATTTCGCGCCTCTTTGAGGGAGTGAGTGATGGCGTGAGAATCTCGGAATGTGAATCTCTGAGTGATTCCGGCGGGTCTTCAGGCGTAACAGCAAGAGTCAATCCCGGCATGAGCAGCGCAGGGAGTCGGTAGCAGATGCTCTTCCCGTAACCTTGAGGCATTGAGCAGAATACATCTCGACCAGAAAGCAATGCGTCGATGATTTCTTCCTGCCCTGCCTTGAATGCGTCAAACCCGAAATGCTGATGTAATAGCGATAACAGGTAGTTGGGCTTTACGGGTTCGGGCGCAATGGGCTTGGGTGCTTGCGGTGATGATTGAACGAGCGCGAGAAGTTTACGGTTCTGTTCCTGCGACTCCGAGAGCTGGGATTTAAGGCCCTCAATCTCGAGGTCGCGGGACTCTATTCCGTTGCTCAGGGTAATTATCGTTGAGCTCAGGGATCTTATGTCCTCGTCCTGACGCGCAATTTTCTCGGTCAGTAATTTCGTTCTCGCGCTGATTAGGTTCTGTACTTGCTGTTTCTCTTCGTCCGTCAAAAATTTTCACTCCCTCATCAAAAAATATTGTGCCGGATACCTCTAGCTTTAGCTATGGGGAGGAGGCACAACTTCTCTCCTTTCTGTTAGAAATGTT
>CALGGR010000222.1 GCA_937915755.1 uncultured Fretibacterium sp.
AGCGCGTTATGTCTTTGGGTAATTCTCTGCCGCCTACTTCGACTATGAACGTCGGTGCATAGGTCTCAATCATCTTACTGTATCACTTCCATTTGAACGCGCTCATAAGTCGGGATACGCAGCACCGCGCCGGTCTTGACCTCAAACGGATTGCTTATATTATTTATCTCAGCGATTACCCACCAGAGATTAACGTCCTTATAATATTTCCATGCGATTAAATCAAGCCGTTTATTAGTCGCGTCCGTCACCTGAAAGAATAAGTCGCTTGTATGCTTTTTGAGATTAATCGGCTGCCTTGTGCCGAAAAAGCCGCCAGTCTCCTTATCAGCGTAAAGCACTGCATAATTATACCGGCTTGTAACAGCTAATTCTGCCATCGTCTCACCGCCTTTGCGTCTATGCTCTCGTCTATGTACTCTACCAGTTCAAGATTGACGTAAGCTAAAATACAATTCAGCTCACTGTCGAAGCGGTCGCGGGTTATCTCGCAGTTGCGCAGTACCCATTGCTCATCCGGCCAAGTATCGCCGAAAATGAGTAGGAGCTTAGCCGGAGGTTTCTTGAGGTGTCCGCCTTCGTACTCAGGATAAAGCCACGCTTGAAGTGTTCTAATAGCTTTAGGCACATCGTCTGTTGCTCCGTAATGCAGGCTGATGGAGAAACTGAGAGTACGAGAGCTTCCGTTTGTGAACTGCAGGCGCGGGTGGCTCATGCCAGGTATCGGGATTTCCGCAAACTCTGTGCTTTTGCTGTCCTCGAACGTCTCAGGGTTGAGGTCGAAGGTAATTCTGTCGGCGGTCTCTGAGTCAACGAGCGCGCCGGAGTCTTCAGTAGCGTTATCTCTCAAAAGGAACTCACCCCGTTTCTGAGGTTCTGGTGCTCAATCCACCTGAAAGCAATACGTCCTACTCTTTCGCCGTCAATGTAGATGTCAGCAGGTCTAATCTCAGCGTTTACCTCAATCTTGCTGTTGCGCTGTGCTTCCTTTGGAGCAAGTTGAACTTCCTGTGGCGTAACAGCTTGCCCGTAAAGAGCGGACTGATTGAGTGAGTGCTGAATGAGCATAGAGGAGCTGTAAGGCTTGTTGATGTCGACGTTGCTGGTAATATCGCCCGCAACCATAGCCATAGCTGCGAAGAGCATAGGCATGGCTTTAGCTCTGTCAGCTAAGGGTATGACGGCTTCCGGCCCTGCTTCCGCGACGAGGCCGATATGCGGGGAACTGAAGATGCCGCCCTCAGCGTGAGGAAAAATGAAGTTGTGCAAGCCCATTCCGCCTGACGTAAGGACATTAACGGGAGGCAGTGAGATCCCCGCCTGTTGAATGACGTTGTTAAAGTAATTCCCGCCTGAAGCAACATTTATATTAGGCAAAGCAACCCTGTCGATTGCCGGAATGTTCACGCGCGGGACTGGTAGCTCTGTAGCCTTGTTCTCAGGAGCAGACACAAACGGAAGAGCGTTATACCCGCCCGATATTCCTTTTCTGCTGGTCATCGGGTTGTTCATGCGCGGAAGTGTCAACTCTGTAGCCCTGTTCGCAGGAAGTGTAACTGACGGAGGAACGATGTTGTTGATGATGTTGTACCCGCCGAAAGTCAGGGCATTAACAGGCGGCAAAGAAGCCCTGTTGGGTGCTTCGAGAGTCCTATTATCGCCACCGTATGAGCTATCCCCTCCTGAAGTCATGACGTTCATGCGCGGAAGAATAAGCTCCATGACACTGTTAAGGGACGGAGGCGTAAGGATATTGTTTGTCGGGCTGGAGTAGCTGTTCTCGGTGTACTTAAAGGATGTGCCGCGCGCCCGTTTTCCCAGCGGTATAACTGTCTCACGCCCTGCTTCTGTTTGCGGTGGAAACTTTATGATACTCGCTGTGTTGTTCTGTACGATATTGAGCCCTGCTCTAACTTGTGGCAGAGAGAAAACCCCGCCGTCAAAACGGAATGTGCTTTGTATGTTCACCTGCGGTTGAGATAATATCCCGCCGTTCATGCTCATAGTTGGCATTACCTGATTGAAAGTTTCTGCACCTTGGTAGTTCAGCACGTTCACATTCTGCATCGTTCGAAAACTATCCGCGATTGATGGATAACCACCTGACATAAGCTCCAGCTCCCGTCCTGCCTCGTACCACAAGGACGCTCCCCGCGCCTGTTTCGTCAACGGGATAACAGCTTCACGTCCCGCCTCAGCAACAAGCCCGATATGAGGCTGAGAGAAAATCCCGCCCTCAGCATGTGCCTGAGCCGGAGTATTGCTTGACATAAGGCCTAACTCCCGCCCCGCTTCAAGCCACAACGATACTCCCCGTGCTTGTTTCGTCAGTGGAATAATAACCTCCGGCCCATCCTCACCGACCCAAGATAACGTCTTCTGAGTGATGACTCCGCCCATAGCGTTACTGTCGACTTTCTTCACGCCGTAAGCAGCTCTGTACCTGTCAGCAACAGCCCCCGCACTGCGGCCTTGCTCGCTTCCCTGAACAACGGCCTTCTGAGCTTGAGGCGACGGAGCGGCTTTCCCCCCGCCCAGCCACGACGGTAAGCTCCAGTTAAATGGGTTCATGTTGGAGAAAATGCCCAACAGCCAGTTCTTGAAGTCGATGAACGGTTGTTTGACCTTCTCGCAGACGGACGCGGCGAAGTCGTAAATGGGAGCGAAGATGTCGCTGAAAGTCCAGCTGTCCCACCAAGCAGAAAACTCATTCCACTTATTGCGTACCTTGTCGACTTTCTCTGCGAACCAGTTATAGATGGCGGCGAAGACATCATCCATAGTCCAAGAGTTCCACCAGTCCATGAATCCCTGCCACTTTTTGCGTACCCAATCAGCGGCGGCCTTGCCGTAACCCGCAATCTTGTTCCAGATTTTGGCGAGTTTTGCGGAAATCTCTTCCCAGTGAGTGTATAGGTAGATGCCCAGAGCGACGAGCGCAGCAATAACGGCAACGACGGGATGA
>CALGGR010000223.1 GCA_937915755.1 uncultured Fretibacterium sp.
CGGAGTAGGGTATAAGCTGTCTCATAAAATCGATGAACCTGCTACAGAAGGCACAGCAGGTCAAGTGCTTACTACAGATGGTAATGGAGGCAGAAGCTGGAGTAGTGTCAGTGGAGGAATAGCTGAAGGCAAAATCGATGAACCCGCTACAGAAGGAACAAATGGTCAAGTGCTTACCACTGACGGCAATGGCGGCAGAAGCTGGACTACTCCTGCAGGCGACAATGCCACATCAATGATTACTGCAGGCAAGAAGTCTGGCACAGCTTTAGGTACTAAGGCTACTGCAGAAGGGTATAATACAACAGCTTCCGGCGACTATTCTCATGCGGAAGGCGATACTACAACAGCTTCCGGCGACTATTCGCATGCAGAAGGGAGCTACACAACAGCATCTGGTGACTATTCCCATGCGGAAGGAAACGGCGCAACAGCTTCAGGCAGCAGGTCCCATGCAGAAGGAAGGGCCACAACAGCGTCTGGCCTGAATTCCCATGCGGAAGGCGATAGTGCAATAGCTTCTGGTTCGGGCTCTCATGCAGAAGGGCACACTACAAAAGCATCTGGCAACTATGCACATGCGGAAGGATACTACACAGAAGCAAAACAGCACCAGCACGTAGTTGGCATGTATAATGCAGTTATTGCCTACAATAGTTCAGGTCCAACTCCTTTAGAGATAGTAGGAAACGGAACTTCAGCTTCTTCTAAATCTAACGCAAGAGTAATGTATTCAGATGGCAAAGAGGTATTATCAGGAGATTTATTCTTAAATGGCGACTCAAAAGACACTGCATCTAACGGAGTAGGGTATAAGCTATCTCATAAAATCGATGAACCTGCTACAGAAGGCACAAACGGCCAAGTGCTTACTACTGACGGCAATGGCGGCAGAAGCTGGAGTACTCCCGCAGGCGACAATGCCACGTCGATGATCACTGCAGGCAAGAAGGCTAATACGACTTTAGGGACTAATGCTACAGCAGAAGGGATGGATACAACGGCTTCTGGCAACTTTTCTCATGCAGAAGGATATAATACAACGGCATCTGGTTCGGGCTCTCATGCGGAAGGATACTACACAACAGCATCTGGTTACTATTCCCATGCAGAAGGGCAGTTTCCTGTAGCATCTGGCAACTTTTCTCATGCAGAAGGTAACGAGACAACAGCATCTGCCAGCTGTTCGCATGCAGAAGGAAGCGGCACAAGAGCATCCGGCAGCTATTCGCATGCGGAGGGATATTACACAGAAGCAAAACAACACCAGCACGTAGTTGGCAAGTATAATGCAGTTATTCCCTACAATAGTTTAGGTCCAACGCCTTTAGAGATAGTAGGAAACGGAACCTCTACCTCAGAAAGATCTAATGCAAGAGTAATGTATTCGGATGGTTCAGAAGTTTTATCAGGAGATTTATTCTTAAACGGAGCTTCAAAAGACACTGCATCCAACGGAGTAGGGTATAGATTATCTATGTACATAGGCTACGATGGAGATTATCCAACATTGTTTATTGACGAGGATTAAAAGCATGGCAAAGTATCACATTGTTACAAACGAAACAGCAGTTCAGATCTTAGCTGCTTTAAACAGAATTGCTGATGCTCTTGAAAGCGGAGGATCTGGAACTTCTGGCTCAACAGGGTCAGATGCTACCTATGATGCAACTTCGCAGGAAATTCAAAATGACGCCACTTATGACGATTCTTCTCAGGAGATTTCTGGTGGTGCCACATATGACTCCGATAGTCAGACACTTGTAGCGTAAGGAGGATAAATATGGCGAGTTTAGTAACCGACGAAAGCACAGGTATCAAGTATTACGTTGACGACGATACTACTGAAGAGGCGGCTGCCGTAAGTATTTTCAAGGGAGGCCCGAAGCCTTTCTACACGCCTCTCAGAGCGGACTCAGAGCTTGCGATCAGAGAGAGGCTTAAGAACGATTCTGTTGTATATTTTAAAGACGAGAACGTGAACAACCTGCCTGATCATTTCACAGGCCTCAGAGCAGGTGACGATGCGCTCTATAATTTCACAACTGGCGATAAGATTCCGTATGGGTCTGAAAATTACCATAGATTTTTGGACGGTAGTGGCACCGAAGCGTTGGGTTATGGCTTTAGCTTAGCCGAAAACGACAATTCTACTTCTCTTGTTTTATGCGACGATAGCTCCGGATACGAAGGCTTCTATATTAACCTTGATGATCTCGGGGCTCCATATCGGCAGCTTTCGAATGGCAGGCGTCTATACAGTCTGTACGTTAACACTTCCGTGACAGGTCCTGCGTTTGCTTTAGTTAAAAACCCGGTGGACGTGACAACCCCCGACGGATCCCCTAGCTTCAGTGGACCCAACGCGGATAGGGTTTTGGTGTTTTATCTTGAAGGACCGATAAACGGAAAGGTGGAGTTTATTACGGAAGACGCAGTATTGGTTGGATCCAATACATACGAATACATGATATGCATCAATTATCCCGAAAACACGATTTCTAGCATCATTGCAAGCAAGTATTAAGTATTTGAGCACCACCTAAGGAGGTAAACTATGGCATTGCAGACAGGCGATCTTATTTTAAGTTATTATCCAGACGACGTGAGTTGTCCTAAAGAGCTGCTTGCTATTAAGAACGTATTTGATAGGACGTTTACGCTACAGAAACGGCTTACAGAATATAATTATATTAACAACAATTTCTTTAAGTTTGCAATTGGAGAGATTGGCACCTCTACGAACGATGCGTTTGACGTTATTCACGATGGCGGAAATACTATAGAATACGTTACCGATGGCTCCTTTAATGCAATTGGATCCTGGTATAAGTCTGACGTTGATTATCAGTGCGCGTATGCTGATTTAAAAAAGAGTCAAAGCTATTGGCTGAAGATACAGAGCGTACACGAGGCTAATAGTACCAGAAGATACCTTGCTGTATTGGTTCCGCAAAAGGTCTGGTACGATTTCGTGCACGAATCTAGTCCTAGTAAGGTTCCATATATAGCCGATACAAGCGAGTTTTTTAGCGATGCGAGAATTTATGATTCGACTACACTAATCGCTTTGTATGACTGGAAATTATCAGACGGCGATTTTGATAAGTACGTATACGTACCGTCAGGATATGAGTTTGTCATATTCGGCGAGTATGAGTCGGACCCGAGCAATAATGTTTCGGTTAATGCAAGCGCCAGCTTTAACGATGACGACTACAATCCGGCATATCAGTATTCATTCTCCTAACTACGTTAACTTACACTGGCCCACTATTGAAAGGAGTTTCTAATGGCTATGATCGACAAAATCAGATGTATAGAATGCGAGATCATGGAAGAGATCGATGGAGCAAAAGAATATCTTAAGGTATCAAAAGACTGGGCAGAAGCGGATCCAGAAGTTAGCAAAATGTATCTTAAGATGGCAAAAGAGGAGCTTTCGCATGCTACAAACCTTAATACTATGGTCACAAAAGTCATGAAGGATATGAACGCAAAGGAGCTTGCCGAGTTCCCAGCGCTTATTTCAGAGATTAATTCCAAGCAGATTAAAGATGCCTCAGACATGTTTGCTGTTGAGACGAAGTGAGGAGGGCTATGAATACTTATTATACAGGACCAGGCAGTTTTGGTTATCCACAGAGTTACTCGTACCCTCAACCCCAGGTCACTACGTTTCAGCCTCAGACTATGATCTGGGTGAACGGAGAGAAAGAAGCTAGCGGATACCCCTGTGCTCCAGGGGCTTCCGTTACACTTTGGGACAGCGAGCTACCGAGGTTCTACATCAAGTCTGTAGACAACTCTGGAATGCCAATGCCGCTTAGAAGATTTAAGTATGTCGAGGACAAACTGTCAAACGATACAGAAGTCAAAGATAGTGATTCTAAACCTAAGTATCTGACGATGGACGACCTTAAGGAAGTACTTAAAACATACGTGACAAAGGAGGAAATCGGCGGTGCCTAACGAACTTTTCGGTCTTTTCCACAGAAACAAATCATCTGATAGCGTCAATCATACGCCATTTCAAGCACCTTTCCAAATGGATCAGTTTAAGTCGTTCTACAACCAGGCTAAGGCCGTGTATAACGGAAACCCGGAAGCTGAGGTGAAGGAACTTCTTAGGTCAGGAGCTATGACTCAGGATCAGTTCAACTATCTCACTGGACTCTACAACAGTCTCAAAGGACTGCTTTAAATTCAAAATGACTAGAAAGGAAACCACATGATGAGCGAAGGAATGACTCCGGCTGACATTGCGGCAGTTACGGGGAATAACGGTATCGGAGGAGAGGGCGGAGGATTCTGGTTTATCATTCTGCTCCTCTTTGCCTTCATGAACAACGGCAACGGATGGGGCAATAGAATGCCTTTCGTCCCGCAGAATGACGACGGAGCTATCCAGAGAGGCTTCGACCAGGCTGCGCTTACCTCTGACATCAACAATCTCATGACCCAGACGTCCCAGCTTCAGCAGACCATGGCTAACAACCAGATGAACACGCTTCAGGGCTTTAATGGTGTCCAGCAGGGAATGTGTCAGGGCTTCAATGCGGTTCAGAACGCTCTTTCGAACAATCGTTTCGACATCGTGAACGGTATTACGAACGGTGTGTATGCCCTCAACAATACCATGATGCAGAACGAGATGAATCGGCAGAATGGCTGCTGTGAGACCAAGCAGGCAATCGGGGATCTCAAGTACACTGTGGCTACAGAGAATTGCGCCGATAGATCCGCGATCTCTGATGGAATCCGGGATATTATCATGTCGAACATGAATAATACCAACGCCATCATTGAGAACCAGAATCGGAATTCTCAGGCCGTTCTTGACAAGCTCTGCCAGATGGAGATCGATAGCCTTAAGTCAGAGAACGACAATCTCAGGTCTCAGCTTAACATCAACGCGATTCGCGACAGTCAGAACACCCAGACTGCTCAGGTTCTCGCGGGACAGTCGGCGCAGGCAGCGGCTCTTAGGCAGGCTCTGAACCCGGCTCCGATCCCTGCGTATGTCGTGTCGAACCCGAATGGATGCAACTGCGGCTTTAACGCCTGCTCTGTCTAATTAGAAGGAGGACAACTATGGCTACTATTCTTAAGGACGTATCGTTTAACGAGCACATTCTCGGCGACATTTCAAAATGGATGGAATCTAACGCCTCTTCTGAGACTACGGCAGAGGAAACGCCAGCTGGCGAGCCGCAGCAGACCCAGGAAGAGAACCCCGATTGATAAAGGAGGCTGAAGATGGCTGAGTATACAACTAACGACGCTCAAGAGGTCTCATCTTCCGGGAGCATCTTGTTCACTACGGACGCAGTGCCCTGCAGAAAAGGCTATATTTACCATAGACCGGGCTCTGGAGTCTTTACATTACGAGGCGTCACAACCTCCTGTTTCGCAAGGTATCTGGTTCAGTTTGGCGGTAATATCGCTGTACCTGAGGGAGGTACCGCTGGGGCTATTTCTGTAGCGATTGCCATAGATGGCGAGATCATTCCTACGTCTAAAGCAGTCGTAACACCAGCGGCAGTGTCCCAGTACTTTAACGTGTCTTCTTTTAGCTATATTACTGTGCCTAAGGGGTGCTGCCTTAACGTTTCTATTGAGAACTCTTCTGGCAGCAGCATCATGGTTGAAAACAGTAACCTCTTGATCAATCGAGTAGCTTAAGGAGGATGGTATGAAGATGACACCTGGAGAAATTATTGCATTAGGCTCCCTTTTGGTGCTGTTTGTCTTTAACCTCGTCTCCCAGTGGCGAATCTCAGGGACTAAAGAAAGCGAAGAGGCCGAGCAGATCACAAAGATATCAATGCAGATCTCAGCTGTTTTACAGGGCGTCGATGAGATTAAGGCCGAGATTAAAGACATGAAGAAAGACATTAAGGAGGACCACGATCGTGTGATTGTACTTGATCAGGAAGTCAACATCTTGCGCGAGAAGATCGATAAGCTTGGGGCGCATAAAGTCGACGACGCTACCTGACTTTAGCTTAGGAGATTGCAAATGGCTAATGAAAAAGAGATTTGGAAGTATCTAAAAAGCAAGAAGATCACAGATGCTGGCTGCGCTGCTATTCTTGGAAACATGCAGGCTGAATCTGGGATCATCGCGAACAAAGTCGAAAACCTGTGCCTTCAGAGACTGAGAGAACATGACAGAGTATACACGGACGAAACGTACACAGCTGCTGTTGACAGTGGGGCTATTACTCTTGAGGAGTTTCTTAACCCTATTATCTATAGGCAGTACGGTTATGGCCTTTGCCAGTGGACTTACCCTACACGTAAAAAGGGGTTATACAATACTTGCAAACAGAACAAAGCGTCTATTGGGGATTGGAAGAGCCAGTGCCAGTACCTGATCAAGGAGCTTAAGACTCTGTTTCCGAAACTTTGGACGCTTCTTCAGAATTCAAAATCAGTGGATGAGGCGACAGATGAGTTCCTTATAGAGTTCGAAAGACCGGCAAATGCTGAAACTATGAAGACTCTCAGGCGCTCGTATGCTCAGAGGTGGTATGACAAGTACGCTGGAACTACTGACGAGACTGAAGCGGACGTTAAAAGCGTTATTCAGAAGGCAGTAGAGACCGTGAAAGAGGCAGCTACGAGCAAGAATAAGTCTAAGAAGAGCTCTAAGAAGCAGGAAAAGACTGAGGAGCCTCCTAAGGTAACAACTACGACCACCACAGTCTCTCAGAGGGACAAGGTCGTATCAATCGCCAAGAGCCTCATTGGCATTAAGGAGTCCGATGGGTCTCATAGGAAGATCATCGACGGCTATAACTCGATCAAGCCTCTTCCTGGTGGGTATAAGATGCAGTATACGGATCCGTGGTGTGCTACGTTTGTATCTTACGTAGCTAAGGAGGCTGGAGCGCTTGACGTCATTCCTGCTAACTGCGGATGCCCTCAGATGATCGAGGCGTTTAAGAAGCTTGGGTCGTGGGTTGAGAGCGATTCCTATATTCCTAAGCCAGGTGACATCATCTTCTATGACTGGCAGGATAACGCCAATTACGCAGCCACGGATAACACAGGCGTATCTGATCACGTAGGAATTGTTGAGGCTGTATCCGGAAATCAGTTCAGTGTCATTGAGGGTAACAAGAACGACGCTGTTGAGAGACGCGGGATGGCCATCAACGGTAAGTTCATCAGAGGCTATGGCGTGCCTAAGTATCGAGACGTTACTGTGACGACCACTTCTACCTCGGCTGGTGAGTACAGGGTGCAGGCAGCGAGCTTCAGGCTTGAATCTGAGGCTCAGAACCTTGTCGACATGCTTGCCAGGGCTGGAATCGATAGCTACTTCTATAAGAAGAACGACTGGTATCTCGTTCAGGCCGGAAGCTTTGCCTCGAAGGAACTCGCAGACAATAGACTCGCGGCTCTTAAGGAGCTTGGCATTACGGGGATGATTTGGTAATGGCTGATAATAACGAAGAACTTGACGAGACTTTAGACGAAACCGATCCCGACGACGATGATGAAGACGACGAAGACGAAGACGATGCTGAAGAGGAAGAAGAGGAACGTGCCGCTTATAAGAAGCACTACTTCTACGCAGAGCAGATCCTGTCGTCCACGATCCTGAATGAAATGGATGAGCAGATCGACTATCTTTCCAATAACTTTGACGCAGTGCCAAAAGAAGGCTCAAACAGGTACGTGATTTCGTCGGGTATCAAGAAGTATGTTGACGACTACATTGAAGCGATAGCAAACGCTAGATACTAAGATTTTCAATTGAAAGGAGAAATTCAAAATGAAGCTGCAGATTCTTGTTCCCCAGTACAAAGAGACCGACGCTGAGATTAAGCCCCTTCTTGACTCCATCGCCCTTCAGCAGAATGTCAACTTTGACGATGTTGGCGTGATCATTTGCAATGACGGATCCGATGTGTTCTTAAGTCACTCCCTTTTGGACCAGTACCCATATCAGATCGAGTATCACAAAGAAGAACATAGAGGCGTATCTGCTACCCGGAACGCCTGCCTTGATTACGCCGACGCAGAGTACGTGATGTTTTGTGACGCAGATGATATGTTCATGAATGCCTGCGGGCTCTGGATAATTTTCCGGGAGATGATCGAGGGATTCGATGGTATCGTTTCGGTATTTGTTGAGGAAACAAAAGATCCTAAGACGATGGAGAAGATTTACGTTAACCATGACAACGATGTAACGTTTGTTCATGGAAAGATCTACAGAAGGGAATATCTTCTGAGAAAGAACATTAAGTTCAATCCGGATCTTCAGATTCATGAGGACAGTTACTTTAACGTGCTCGCAAGAAGCTGCAGCAGCAACATGAAGTATTGTCAGGTGCCTTTCTATCTGTGGCGGTGGCGGGATGACTCGGTGTGCAGGCATGATCCTAAGTATATTCTTAAGACTTATAAGGACATGCTTAAGTCAAGCGGTGCCCTCACAAACGAGCTCCAGCGCCGCCATATGAACGATGACGCGAGGTTCTACACGCTCACTATGGTATTTGACGCATACTATACAATGAACAAGCCTGAGTGGATCGATCAGGAGAACCAGGATTACAGGGACGAGACCGAGAAAGCTTTTAGCGTATATTTTAAGGAGCGCAAGAGCATTTGGGAGCAAGCCACGCCCACAGAGAAAATGTTGATTTCCAATACCATTCGTACAAGGTCGGTATCCGAGGGTATGCAGATGGAGACCGTTACGATCGACGAATGGCTGAGGCATGTTGAAACACTTGGAGATAACGATGAATTCGATTCAACTAGGTGAAGATATATTAGAAAGCCTCTATGGCACTGACGACGCGATCGCTCACGATGGCGTACTGGGTATGGAATGGTATAAGCATAAGTTCGGAGAGTACCAGGAGCAGGCTAAGTACGCAACTAAGCAAACCATATCCACCATTCAGCCAGTGGAAAAAGACGCAAAGAGCACTGGCAAATCTACTGTAAGCGTTAAAGTGGCAAAGGGCGCTACGCCAAATCTGGAGACGTTATCGTCGATATCGTCAAATGGATCCAGCAAATCGTCTGGAAGCCAAACTACGACCATTAGGCAAGTCATGAGGAAGCCAAGAGAGCAAATCTATAAAGAAACATACGATAAAGTCTACGCGCAGCTTACTGGTAAGCTTCCAAACGTAGAATCCGCTGTTAAAGCGAAGAATACGTCTAAGTCAGACGGCGTGGAAGACTTTGGCGCAGACCATGCCGCAGCAAAGCAAAGGATGCAAGAAATTAATGAAACCGGTGGGTATTACTATAACCAGCTTGGCTACACGGATAAGAAACAGCATAATACCGTAAAAGTCATTGACAAGTCGACCGCAGAGAAACTGTTGCGCCCAAGCGAATTCCAGAGGCAGTCCGAGGCAATCAAAGAAGCACAGAAGAAAGCTTCAAAAGCTAAGTCTCTTAAAGGGTCCCATACCAATGCTGAGATAGCTAAGACGCTCGGAGTCTCTGAATCGGCTGTAAGCTACTACTTATCCCATAGCGATGATATGGATTCGATAGGCCATGACGGCAAGGCTGGAATGCACTGGTATAAGCATGTCTTTGGGAAGTACCAGAAGCAGGCCCAGTACGCCAAAGGAAAAAGCGAAGACGGTGACGAATCTGCAGATAAACCTGCAATTGTCGAACGGTATATAACTGGAAAGAACCCAGATGGAACTATCTCGAAAGAGGCGTATATGGCTCCGTCTGGAAAAAACGTTAAGGTGTCGCCCTCTGGCGTTTCAGAGGACTACGGCTCAGATCACGCCGCAGCAAAACAAAGGATACAAGAGCTCAACGAGACTGGGACCTATTGCAGGCTTTCTATCGATAAGAGGAAGACAGAATACGGCTCAAATACTCAGGAAACGCACTATGTCGTCGAGCCTGTTTCGAAAGAAAGCACTAAAACATGGACCGGCCCTTACTATAAGCAACAGAAGTATAAGGTAGAGAAAGCCGAGAAACGAGCCTCTATGGCCAAATCTCTTCAGGGATCCCATACCATAGCTGAGATAGCTAAGACACTTGGAGTCTCCGAATCAGCTGTGAGTTACTATTTATCCCATAGCGATGATATGGATTCGATCGCTCATGACGGAAGGACCGGAATGCACTGGTACAAGCATGCATTCGGCAAATGGCAAAACCATGCCCAGTATGCCAACGGAAAAAGCGATCCAAATGAAAATTCTAAAGATGCACCCGCAATTGGCAAAGAGTATGTAACTAGAAAGAACCCAGATGGAACCACGACCAAAGATGAGTATATGGCTCCAACAGGGGTATACAAGGGAGGATCTGTTAAAACAAACCCGACGATATACAAGCTGCCAGGCGGTAATATTGTAGAAAACTATGGAAACGATTTTGAGTCTACACTTGGAAGGCTGAAGGAACTAAATCAAACCGGGAGTTATTGTGGTGTATGGCAGGGGTATAAGGATGATCCGAAAAAGCTGTCGTTTTACGTCTATCCTCTAGGCGGAGATAAAGAATTCGCAAAGACGACATTGTCAGAAAGCGGGATCGCAACACAGAGTGCCGTTGTTGAACAAGCTACGCAGAGGGCCTCTAAAGCTAAGTCTCTTCAGGGATCGCACACAGTGGAAGAGATAGCTGAGCTCTTGGGCGTCTCACAATCAGCTGTGAGTTACTATTTATCCAAATAATTAGAAAAGGAGGTAAGCGATGCCTCTTAGTGATTACTATTCGGGGTCTGGTCCACTGCCGGACCCTTTAACACATTATTTCAAAATGATGGGGGATTCCGTAAGGCGGCACTGTGTATCCTCCAGTAAGTATACGTTCGAGGAGATGGGGGAAGCTGTCGTTACTGATCCAAACGTCAGGATTCGCTTTGACTCTGATTATGTCTTCAGCGAACCTACAGGGACAAGCGACGCCTTCCTCTATCAGGGATCGACGCTGTACTATAAGTCTATATTTTATAGGAGCGCTCATCATTACATAAACGCATCAGATGAAGAGCTCTACGGCACGAACGCAAACATGGCTGCCGCCACAAACCTCGACCTTGTTTCAGCAAACCTTAAGGGCGTAAACCTTTACAACTTAACCGGCACGTTCTCTGGCTGCTCAAACCTTAAGAACGTCACAAGGCTTTCTGAGATGAACGCCTCGCTTATCACTACGTTCGCTGATATGTTCAACGGATGCTCTAGCATAGAGGAGATCGACTTCGGAGGCCTTGAGATACCATTAAGCCGATCCTCAAACGCAAACACATGGACTAAGACCGAGAGGATGTTTAAGGGCTGCGTGAGTCTTTCAAGTGTTTCCATTCCTCTAAACATCTTCTCAGCTGGAACAGAGATGTTCAGAGGATGCTCTAAGCTTCCTGAGATATCCTTCCCGAAATGCAGCTACGTGCATGAGAACGCGTTTAACGGCTGCAGTTCACTTCAGACCATGTCGATGCCCTCATGCTCTGTCATAAGTAATTACGCGTTTCAGTCGTGCACTGCGATGACCAAAGCATCCTTTCCTAGCGTTACGACCATTGGAACAAACGCCTTCCTGAATTGCGAGAACCTGAATCAAGTGTATGCGCCAAGCGTTAATTCAATTGGCATTGCTCCGTTTTACGGCTGCAGTAAGCTTAAGAGACTGAGCTTGCCTAAGATCACCACGCTATACGATGGAGGGAATAAACACGGCGGAGGGATTTACACAGTCTACTGGTTTGAGTCTGGCGCGTTTGAAGGACTTTCTGACCTTTCTGAAATATCTATTCCTTCATGCACAAGGATAGGGTCAAGAGCGTTCTATGGCTGCTCATCTCTGAAAGAGGCCGTGTTTTCAAACGTTACATATGTTGGATCTTATGCGTTCGCCGGATGCACTGATTTGGAGATAGCGTCATTCCCAGAAGTGACAACTATAGGCGACAGTGCGTTCTTAGGTTGCAGCAATCTGCAGTCCGTATACCTTCCAAAAATGCGTTCCTTGCATGGTTTTTCAGGTTTATCAAATCTGGTTTATGTTAATGCGCAAGCAGCTACAACGATTCGGTCATCCGCCTTCAAGAATTGTGAATATTTGACGGTGATCGATGCTCAGTCTATCAGTACTATAGAGTATAGAGCGTTTGAAAACTGCACACGTCTGAACAGGGTATATTTTCCGGAATGCACAGCTATAAACAATTGTATTTTTTTAGGATGTACTTCTCTATCTACTGTGTCGTTTCCAAAGGCCACAGCCGCTTATGATTTGGCCTTTGCTAACTGTGCTGGATTGAAGTCTGTATATTTACCAGAGGTTACATATGCAGGGGCTAACGTGTTTGGGTGGTGCGAATCTTTGGAAAGCGTTGAACTGCCCAATTTAACTTCAATGGCGAGATACCATTATTCTAGTTTTTCAAGTGGGTATAGCGAAAATCCCGACTATAGGGGCAATGGAATGTTTTGGAAGTGCTCTTCGCTACGTAACGTTTCGTTACCAAAACTAGAAACATTAGTGTCCGTTTATTTCATGTTTTACGAATGCTATAGCCTTGAATCGCTTTACATGCCAGCGCTTAAATATATACCTAGCTCTGCGTTCTCTGGTAGGACTTATTTAAGGGACGTCACCTTCACGAGCGCTAGTTATATAAGCACCGGCGCATTCGAAAACTGCACTTCGCTCTCTATAGTCTCATTTCCAGAAGTGACAACTATAGGCGGCGGCGCATTCGAAAACTGTACTTCGCTCTCTATAGTCTCATTTCCAGAAGTGACAACTATAGGCGCCGGCGCATTCGAAAACTGCACTTCTTTGACCGAAGTCTCATTTCCTGAAGTGACAACCATAGGAAGTAACGCATTCCAAAACTGCTCTTCTCTAACTGAAGCTATATTCCCAGAAG
>CALGGR010000224.1 GCA_937915755.1 uncultured Fretibacterium sp.
TAACTACAGCACTTGGGAGGCTTATGCACGATTTTCACTGTGTTAAGCCTGAGGAGATGACCGATTCTGTTTTTGCGAAGAAAGCGCGGGAAATGAAAGGAGATGAGGAAATGGGCGTATGGAAGGAAATAGAAGCTGAAATTGAATCCAGAGCTGAAGCCAGAACAAGCGAAAGCATAGCGCAGAATTTCATCAAGATGGGTACAGTTGCATTCGATGAAATCGCTAAGGCCTGCGGACTTACCCTTCAGCGAGTTCAGGAATTAGCCGCCGGGAAATAAAGGCTTCAACAAACACGGAGGGTCAGCGGAACATCTCATGGCCTTCCGTTTCTCATTCACTCACCCTGCTCAACCTAACCAGCTTTTCACCGCCTATAACCGCAAACTGTTCCTCAAGAAGGTCAATGAATCTCCGGCAATGATGATTCAAATATCTCTGTCGGCTGTATATCACGTATAGTTTCAACATTACAGGCTTTCCCCTGAAAGAGAGCGGAAATATATTTACGTCGTCGGCCATTTGATAGTGCCATCGCGCCATGTTCATGTGAGACGTAAAGCAGCCAGCTAATCCAGCATTGCAGACAGGTGCCATTATCGTAGTGTATCCGGCCTTGAGATAGACTTTCGGTTCATAGCCAGCATCGTTGAAGCACTGCGCAATTTTCCGCCCCATTCGCCCCAACGGAGACACTATAAGGAACGGAAGCCTCGAAAAATCCTCAAGGTCAGCACCATTGACAGACTTCTCCCGCAGAATGTTCATGTCATCACCGTAATATTTGTACAGTAACTTATCCGACACACAGAAATATACAGGGTCTTCACATGTTGCCTTAACGTTTACTTTCAGCTTTCGGGCATCAGTGTCAACAGTAACCGCAAAATCAACCTGATTCTTCTGCACCAGTATCTCCGAGTCATCACTTGTCCTGTCAATGAGATCAATCGCAACATTAGGGTACTCAGCCGAAAATTTTTCGAGAACGTTCGGAAGATAATAGTTGAAACGCGGTGAGCTTGCGCTGATTGTGATTTCCCCCGTGTCGCTCTGCAATGTGTCAACAAGTATAGCCTTGAGATTGAGTTCCTCCTTATGGACTTTCTGCGCGAAACTCAAGACCTCCTTTCCTGCGCTTGTGAGCTGAAGCGTAGGGTAACGGTAGAACAGCTTTGTCCCGTAATATGCCTCAAGCCTCGCTATGTGGTTGCTGAGTGTCTGCTGTGATATGTGAAGTCTTCCAGCCGTCCTCGTAATGTGCAAATCCCTCGCCGTTTCCATGAAGTAATAAAGGCTGTCAAGTTCCATTTTATCCCTCCCTGATTTTTACAGTATATCAACAATCGCTGGCTTGTTTAAGTTTCTTGCAGGTTGAGTAATTAAGGGCGTAAAATTCTTCGCGTTCCCTCTTGTCCCGGAACATCAAGTTATACATTGCATCAATATTGCAGACTATAGGCCGTGAGTCATATATCGTGCATAAATTATTCTCGCGGTCGAGGTATATGTACGTCCCTGTTCCATCATCGAATGGTTCAAGCATCTTTATTTTTCTGATATTACGGCAGCATAATCCGCAGCAGTCGCACTTGAACATGGCCGAATGATTCCTCCTCAGTATGTTACAATTTCTACCTTTCAATAATATATCAAGAGGTGATAATGTGTTAGAGTTTTTCAGACGAAAACGCAAGAAGCCCGCTGAATTTACGTCTCGGCATTAACACCCGATACGTCAGAAATGTCTGTGAAGTCTCTTGACGATACAATCTTTACGCAGTCAGTGCAGGCTGGAGAGCATATGCAATGTACAAAAAGAAGTTATGACGTAGTCCACTCAATGTCTGCTGTAGGCATGTGGAGGCGGCCGGCGGTCCTCGTAATATGTGAGGCTTCTAACCGTCTCCAAAGTAATACAGGCTTATCACTCAAAAGCCCGCTTCAACGCTTCAAGCCCCTCACGCGCACGAGTCATGCTCACGATACAGATCGCGCTCTCTGATGTCGAGTTTATGATCTCGATGTTCACGTTCACTGACGCGAGAACACTGAACACTTTTGCGAGTACATGTGCTGAATCGGCAGGCGACTTCAAAGGCACAGTTATCGCCGCAACTTCCGACATGAACGAAACTCCCTGTCCCCCAACTCGCTCCGAGACCTCACGGCAAACAGGGATAACATCATCGAGTCTCCCCTTCGGAATCAGGAACGACAAATCCGAACGCCCCCCGCGCATCGTGTTCTGTGTTACCATGCTCACGCTCACTGAATGCTTCGAGAGTTCACCGAAAATTTCAGCCGCTATTCCGGGAACGTTAGGCAGTCCCAAGAACACCACGTGAACGCACTCATCATTAAACATTATTGAACTCATTGAGAATTTTCTCCCTTCAAAATTATTATGCGCTAATTTTACATTGCCTGTGTTAAAATTGCAGGTATCTTTCAATTTCGCAATAATATAATCGTTACGCTTGGAGGTCTTCAGTTGAGCATAATATACTTCTTGCTATGGGTAATCTTTAATGGCAGAGTCACCGTCGAAATCGTAATCATCGGAGCGTTGATCTCGTTCGTCTTGGACATATTCATCCGCAAAGTCCTCCGCCTCAATCTCACTGTCCGTAATCTCCTCAAGGCCGTGAGATTACTTCCTGACATTCTCCTCTACATGGTGGTGCTTCTTGTCGAGATAGTCCGCGCTAACTTCGCAATAACAAGGCTCGTCTTGGCACCTGAGATTGAAGTTGAGCCTTGCCTCGTGAAATTCAGGACACCGCTAAGGACTGAGGCCGCAAGAGTCGCGCTCGCAAACTCAATCACACTCACGCCCGGTACAATAACGGTGTCGCTTGACGGGAATGATCTTCTTGTCCACGCACTCAACAGGGAGATTGCGAAGGGACTTGAAGGAAGCGTTTTCGAGAGATTACTTTCAAGAATGGAGAGGATACTTCATGCCTAGTGTCGAAACTTTGAGGAGCTTTCTGCTCACGGGGAGCGTTGTGTTTCTGTCGGCAACAATATTCTTTTGCCTGATGAGGGCAGCGTTGGGACCGCGATATTCGGACAGGATAATCGCCGCGAACATAATCGGCACGAAAATTATCCTTCTCATCGCGGTATTGTCGCTGATAATCGGTGAGAGCTATCTTGCTGATATATGCCTGATTTACGCGGTGATAAGTTTCTTGTCGGTTGTTGTGCTGGCGAGGTCGGTCATTGAAAGGAAGGAAGGTACTGAGGAATGATAAGGGTAATTATAGCGGGTGTGCTGATGGTTTGGGGGCTGTTCGCTCTTGGGATTGCTACGGTGGGAATATTCAGGTTCTCGACGATGCTGAACAGGATTCACGTTGCTGCGAAGTGCGACACTATGGGGGCATTGCTCGTGCTTTCGGGGCTGATAGTGCTTTCGGGGTGGACGGTGTTCTCTCTGAAGCTGGCACTTGTGATAGTGTTCCTGTGGCTCTGCAACCCTGCGGCGAGTCATTTGGTGGCAAGGGCTGAGGTGAAGACGAATCCAGAACTTGAGCGGATATGTGATTTCGTTGACCTTACGGAAGGAGACGATGACGATGATAATCGTTGAGTGGCTGCTTCTGCTGTTCCTGATAGTGTGCGCAATCGCGGTGTCAATCTCAAAGAACCTGTTGAACTCGGTAATAATCTTCATGAGCTACAGCCTCGTCATGGCCGTTATATGGGTATTGCTGAGGTCGCCGGATTTGGCGATTACGGAGGCGGCTGTGGGTGCGGGGGTTACGAGCGTGTTGTTCTTCTTGGCACTGAGGAAAATCGGTCAGATGGGACACAAGGACGAAGGGGAGAAGTGATGCGTAAAGTTGTTATGGCTACAGTGTGGAGGGAGATAACAGCATGATTGATTTAGGCGGTGCTGTTATTGATTGGGCTGTAGGAAAAATCCTTGACTGGCTCTGGGATACCGCAAAAGAATATATTACTCGTACGCCTATTGATGAGATTCATGATTACGCGGAGAAGGGTTACGCTCAGGCTCAATACTGTCTGGGCTTCATATACTACAAGGGCTACAACGTGAACAAGAATTACGTTGAGGCTCTTTATTGGTGGAGGAGGTCTGCGGAGGAAGAAAATTATGCTAAGGCACAGTACGTTCTTGGGTGTGCATACTATGAAGGCATAGGAACGCCTCAGAATCATGCTGAAGCCGTGAGATGGTTTCGCAGAGCAGCAGAGCAGGGACTAGCTGAGGCTCAATTCAATCTTGGGATTGAGTACTATACAGGCAGATTCTTGACGCAGGATTACTTCGAGGCCTTGAAGTGGCATAAGAAAGCAGCCGAACAAGGAAATGCTAAATCTCAGGGCATTCTTGGAGCTATGTACTATCTCGGCTTAGGTATAGAGAAGGATTCTGAAGAGGCGATAAGATGGTATCGTAAAGCTGCAGAACAAGGACTAGCTGAGGCTCAACTTTCATTGGGGGTGATATACGAGGAGGGTAAGTGTGTAAGGCAGAATTATAGTGAGACTGTCAAATGGATCAGGAAGGCTGCTGAACAGGGGTATACGAAAGCGCAGTTATATCTGGGAAATATGTACTATGAAGGCAAAAGTGTAAGGCAAGATTACTCAGAAGCCATCAAGTGGTACAGGAAAGCCGCTGAACAGGGACTTGACGAAGCGCAATTCAATTTGGGAATCATGTATGAGGTCGGCTGTGGCGTCAAGCAAGATTACACAAAGGCGTTAAAATGGTATCACAAGGCTGCTGAACAGAGTTTCGTTAAGGCTCAATTCCTCATAGGGAATATGTACTTCTACGGCCGGGGCATAAAGCAAGACTACTATATGGCCGCCCAGTGGCACAGAAAAGCAGCAGAGCAAGGATATGCTGATTCCCAATTCAACATTGGTTGTATGTACGAAGCTGGCTATGGTGTAGGACAGGATTACTTTGAGGCCGTCAAGTGGTATCGTCTGGCCGCTGAACAGGGGAGCTTTCAAGCGCAATACAATTTAGGGAGTATGTACTATAAAGGCAAGGGAATAGAGCAGAATCTTGCAGAAGCCTTGAAATGGTTCGATAAGGCCGCCGAACAAGGAGATGCTAAGGCTCAGTTTAATTTAGGAATTATTTACTACAACGGTTATGGAGTGAAACGGGATAAATTGGAGGCAATTCAATGTTTTCGAATGGCTGCCAAGCAGGGCTTTGCTCCAGCTCAGGACGCACTAAGACAGCTCGGAGAGACATGGTAGACATGAACACTAACGAAGACCAAGCCTACATAGCAGCTCGTGCCGCCCTTGAGAAGATACAAAAAGCAATGGAGGGCGAAGCTGAACGTGCAGGGCTTTACACGGAAGATGATGTTGTCGCGCTCGTCAAGGAAGTAAGAGCAGAACTAGCAGCAGAGAGATTACATAACACGAAAGGAGCAACACTATCTTGAACGAAGAACTAAGCGCAATCTGGCAATCTTTCTTCAACTGGGTAATGGGCATAGGCCCCCGCCCGGAAAATGAAGTAATCCCCGAAGAACCGCCTCCCGATCTCCCATTCACTCAGAGACCGAAGGACAAATATTCACGCTTCCATGAAGCAACCCTGAAGGAGCGTTATTCACAGTGGGTAGAAATTCACGGCCTTCATATATTCTCGCTTCTCTATGCCGGCCTGAGCGTTCTGACCTGCATAGTTATAGTATCGCTGTTACTTGCAACTGTCGCAGAACTTCCTCCGTTCGGGCACGAGCGAAACCCCGCCAACAACGAGGTAATCCGCCGTTACGTTGAACACGGAGGACACGAGACGGGCGCGCAGAATATTGTCGCGGGTCTAATCCTCGATTACAGGGCGTTCGACACTTTCGGTGAGTCGGCGGTTCTTTTCACTGCTGCTGTCAGCGTATTGATGTTATTGGGAGCTTCACGACGAAACAAGACGGACGACGGAACTTCACCGCACACCGACGGGGCAGGACGTAACTTCTTACAGCGCGGGCCTCCCGAATTGAGCCTTCATGCTGTAAGGAGAGATGACGCAATTCTCCGAAGCGTCGCAACCCTCGCTATCCCCATAATCCTCATGATGGGCTGTGTCGTCGTCATCAACGGCCATCTTTCGCCGGGCGGAGGTTTTTCAGGCGGCGCAATCCTAAGCACAGCGTTGATACTCGCGGCTAATGCTTACGGCTTCGACAAAGTTCACAGCTTCTTCAGCGAACGGACTTTCATCGTCTCAAGCTCAACAGCTCTCATGATTTACGCGCTCTCTAAAGGCTACTCGTTCTTCACGGGCGCAAATCACATTCACTCCATCATTCCAAAAGGCACAATCGGAAACATTCTAAGCGCAGGTCTGATTCTTCCGTTGAACATCTGCGTGGGGTTAATCGTTGCCGGAACTTTGTACGGATTCTATGCCTTGTTCAGCGAGGGGGATATTTAGAAATGCTTGAAAAATTATTGCTCAACCATTACGAGGCCGCCGCTGTAATACTCTCAGGAATCGGACTCACCAACCTCCTCTTACAGCGCAATCTCATCAAGAAGATAATCGGTCTCAACATCATGGACACCGCCGTCTATCTCTTCCTCGCGGCAAAAGGTTACGTTGAAGGAAGAGCCGCGCCCATTCTCATTGCTGACGGTGCGGGAGGCTGGCTTCGTTCGTCGGAACTCTACGTTAATCCCGTTCCCGCCGGGCTTGTCCTGACTGGTATCGTCGTCAGCGTGAGTGTTACGGCGTTCGCGCTCGCTTTGACCCTGAAAATCTACGAGAGCTACGGGACGTTGAACATTGACGAGGCACTCTTGAAGATGACACAGGAGCAGGAAGAAATCGAGGCCAGAATTGACGAGGCAGAAGAGGAAGTGCTGGCATGATTGGAATGTTCGCATACAATATCCCGTTCATCAGCATATTCCTGATGATGATTGCCGCGATTGTTACGCCGTTGCTCCCTAAACATGGCCGGATTCCCGAAAAGCTGTCATGCTTCGTGATTGGGATTGTCGGCGTGATGTCGGCATACTTGCTCTACGTTCTCACTGAGGGAGGTCAGAGTCTCAGCTTCAACTTTGCGATGGGACATTTCCCAGCCCCTTGGGGGAACGAGTTACGCGCCGGGCCGTTGGAGGCTGTATTGTCGCTGGTGTTCTGCGTGGCAATGCTTTTGTCGCTGACCGGGAACTTCTCCTCGACTGCTGAGGACATTGCGCCCGCAAGACGACAGATATTCTGTGTACTGGTCAACCTTCTCACAGCCTCGCTTTTAGCGTTGACGTACACCAACGACCTTTTCACAGCTTACGTTTTCATTGAGATCAACACGATCGCTGCCTGTGCGATTGTTGCCGTAAAGGAAGGCCCGGAGACCTCACGCGCAGCACTACGCTATCTCGTCATGAGCCTTGTAGGTTCTGGACTTGTGATGATTGCGATATGCCTGCTCTACGACTTGACGGGTCATCTACTGATGCAGAACATGCACGGAGCTATTCAGGTTCTCGTCGCAACAAAAAGCTACATGATGCCCCTGACAGTCTCACTCGCACTAATCACCGCAGGGCTTGCCATTAAGAGCGCACTATATCCCTTCGCGTCATGGCTTCCCGATGCTCACGGTTCGTCAACAAACGCATCAAGCGCAATACTCTCCGGACTCGTCCTCAAAGGCCACATCTTCACGATCATCAAGGTTTTCTACAGAGTTTACGGCCTCGACGTTATACACGTTCTGAGAATGGACACGGTGATATTCATTCTCGGGGTAACGGCCATGATTATGGGGTCGGTACACGCGCTCCGTCAAACCAACGTAAAGCGAATGATAGCGTGGTCGAGCGTTGCACAGGTCGGCTACATATTTCTCGGTGTCGGCCTGAACACGATAGCTGGAGTCGCCGCCGCATGTCTTCATATCATCGTTCACGCCTGCGTCAAACCCATGCTTTTCACCGCCGCCGGTGGACTCAGCAATGCCGCCGGACACAAGAAGGGACTTCACGCGCTAATGGGGACATTCTATGTCAACGTGTGGGCAGGATTGGGACTCATTGCCGGAGCATTCTCGATGATGGGCATTCCGGGATTCGCGGGGTTCGCGTCAAAGTTGAGCCTTACGCTCGCATCGTTCGGCCATAACACTGTGGTTTGGGCATTGACTGCACTTGCGACAAGCTCGGTACTCAACGCGCTTTATTACGTTCCTGCGGTTATCGTGGTATTGACGCACAACAAGGACGCTCAAAAGAATTTCACCGCACACGCCCCCACATTGTCATACAAAATCTCAATGTGCGTATTCCTCGCGCTGAATTTCTATCTCGGTCTCTTCTGCGTACCTTTGCTCAGGCTGATTACACGGGGGGTGAACGTACTATGATTAGCAACACACTATTGACGCTTGCGCCGATACTTTTCCCGATAATTGCGGGATTTGCGCTATTCTCACGGCCAATCTTCGAGGACAGACACATCTACGTTGGAGTGATGACGTTCGCAACATCTGCGATAACATTCTTCGCGGCATTCATGACGAGCGAGGAACTTATAACATTGTGGCGGATTACTGACACACTCTCAATCGCTTTCAGGCTGGATTACCCTGCGAGGGCGTTCTCGTGCTTGGTGGCGTTCGTGTGGCCTCTGGTTACGATTTACGCGTTCGAGTATTTGAGACGGAGGCCGCCTGTCGACAGATTCTATGCGTTCTTTCTGTCAACATTTGGAATACTAATCGGCGTTGCTTGCGCGGGGAATCTTCTGACGCTCTACCTGTTCTACGAGCTGATGACGTTCATGACTCTCCCTCTCGTAATGCACTCACAGAAACGCGAGTCGATACGCGCTACAATCTCGTACCTTCTATATTCGCTGACGGGCGCGGCAATGGCATTGGGAGGGTTCTTCTTCTTCCAAGTCTACGGTGTCTCGATGGAGTTCACGCCGGGCGGAGTCCTCGACATGGCGCGAATAACCGCCAACAAAAGCGAGGGAATGATACTGACTGTAACATTCCTGACACTCGTCGGCTTCGGCGCAAAGGCAGGAATTGTCCCGTTACATGCTTGGCTTCCGACTGCTCACCCCCAAGCCCCCACACCTGCGAGCGCGGTACTCTCCGGCCTAATAACGAAAGCGGGAGTAATCGCAATGTTCAGGGTCGTGTACTACGTTGTTGGCGATGATTTCCTGCGCGGAACGTGGGTACAAACTGCGCTGATCTGCATGGCACTCCTGACGATATTCACTGGGTCGATGATGGCATACATTGAGCCGCACTTGAAGAAGCGTATTGCGTGGTCATCGGTGAGTCAGGTCTCATACGTTGTGTTTGCAATGATGCTTCTCACTCCTGACGGGATTCGGGGAGCGGTGCTTCAGATTGCCGCTCATGCTATGGCTAAGAGCTGCTTGTTCTTAAGTGCGGGTGTCGTAATATACTTCACGTTTCAGGGGGCTAACTACCATTATGCTGACCAGCTTCGAGGTGTTGGCAAGGAGCTTCCCATAACCATGACATGTTTCGCACTTGCGTCGGTGTCATTGATTGGGCTTCCTGTTACGGGCGGCTTCACTGCGAAATGGTACATGGCCGCCGGAGCGTTGGGCTTGGGGAATTTTGGGCTATTCGGAATTGTGATTCTCATGGTTAGCGCACTATTGACAGCGGGGTACTTGCTTCCGATTGTTACTGATGCTTTCTTCCCAGGAGATGACTATGACTATTCGAGCGTTGTACCGTTCAAGCTCCTTCCGCTGAAGATGATAATACCGCTTCTTCTTCTTAGTGCCGGAACTATTTTGACGGGAATATTCGGAGGAAGCATTATAGAGTTCGTGAACACAAGAATCATTCCAGTGCTGCTGTAAAAATTATCCCCCTCGCCGTAATGGTAAGGGGGATTTCTTTTGACTATAGTACGTCCCTGATTACGCCCTTGAGAATCTCTGCGCTCTCTTTGAGTTTTCTCTGTTCGTCAACGCTCAATCTCACAGGAATAAGCGTCTCTACTCCGTCTTTGCCGACAATAGCGGGCATACTCAGAGCGACATCTTCAACGCCATAAACATCCTCCATCAGGCTCGAAACAGCAAGCACTGATTTCTCATCGCGGATTATAGCCTCGCAGATTCTTTTCACTGACATCGCAATGCCGTAATACGTCGCGTGTTTACGCTTTATTATCTCGTACGCGCTGTTCCTGACATCAGCCTCTATCTTTTTCTGCGCATCCTCAAAGTGTGAATGCCCTCTCATTTTGCAGAAGTCATAGAGCGGTACACCTGAGACGTTCGCGCTTGACCACGCAGCAAATTCGCTGTCTCCGTGTTCGCCGATGATGTAGGCGTGAATGCTCCTGCTGTCAACACCAAGATGCTCGCTCAGAAGATATTTCAGCCTCGCGGTGTCGAGGACAGTCCCCGAACCTATCACGCGACTCGACGGAAGCCCCGAATACCTCACCGCTGTATACGTGAGAATGTCACAATTTATTCTCGCGTTATGATG